>JADKBM010000012.1 GCA_016715115.1 Acidobacteriota bacterium | reverse complement strand
TGCCACCAACTTTCCGTCGCGGGTGCGGTTAAATTGAGCAGAATCAAATATTTGACGACGAACGCGAGTCCAAAGAACGCGCGCCCAGGCTGCGGATCAGCCACGGCAGGTGTAGAACTCGGCGAAAGGTTGTTCCAAAGCGTCCAGAAGAAACAGAACGCGACGACCCAGAACGGAAGTCCGAGTTCCGGAAGCAGCGAGTTGAAGATCTGGATAAACGCCGCGAACAACGAAACGACGTAACCGCGCCGTTGGCAGCATTCTTGAGGGTCGAAAAATCTTCCGAAAACCACCCGTCAGGCCGCAAAGAGCCAGGCGCAGAAAAAAAAACCAGCAGGATGGCTGCCGAGATCCGACAGAAACAGCGCCGGCCTCACAAAATGAAATCGCTCTTTTCGGGCCGATCCGCAATCCTCCGAGCAGCGCGACCGTCAGAAAGAGAAATGGAATCAAGAGATATGTCCGCTGGTCGTGGATATTCGATGTTCGATTCCGTGATTGCGATGCGCCGACGACCAGAGTTAAGTTCGCCTTCGATGATCTCGATTTCAAAGGGATTCATTGGTCATTTTCGTTCTCGCGTCAGTTTTGAAAAGTTGAAATCATCGGCCGTCAGGCGGTCCGTCCTCGAATTCACTCTTGAGTTCGGCCGCAGTACGGAGTTTCTGGGTCGCCCAGTCGTCGGACTTGAGAGTCGCAGTCGAGTTCGACCACTTTTTCGACCTCGGCGAGTCCTTTCTTGAAAAGTTCGTCGTCGCTGTGAACCTTTCCGAATCCTTGTCGATAGTAGCTGTAAGCGATGTAGAGACTGCACATCCGGGCATCGCAGCCGGGGTCGGCGCGAAGAAAACCCGTCGCGCCGCAACGAGTGTCCCGCCGAAACTCGCCGAGGATACGCCGTGAACCTGGTTTTAGTCGACTTCGTATGTACCAAGCACGACGCCGCCTTTGGTCGTCGGGTCTCGATTTCGCGCTTGGTCGACATCTGCCCGAGATCCTAGGCCGCCGCGATCCAAATGACGAACACCCCATATACGGCGACGAGAATTATCCTGAAAGTCTGGATTAGCTTTTCATTCATTGTTACAATCGACCCAACCTCGGATGTCGGTTTTCCGCGACGATCGCAAACCCCTCGGAAAACGTTCTGGAACGGCTCGTTTTCAAACGTCGGGACGCGAACGTTTATCTCGTCGCCGATGCCTACCGCGGCAGCCGGATGAGGCAAACGATCGATGCCTTTTTAGATGCGGTTTCCGGGAAGAACCGCGAGAACATAAAGGTCGATGACACATCCTTGCAGATCGCCGGCGGGAGCGATCTCGTTGCGTTTGTGGGCCACAACGGCTTGATGGATTTCAAACTCGATCGGCAGATCGAGAACTCGATGGGACTTGTCGCGATGCGGTCGTTCTCGCTTGCGCGAGTCGGGAGTTATTTTTCCAACCGCTCAAAGATGCCGGTGCAACTCCGCTTCTGGACAACCTATCTGATGGCGCCCGAAGCGTATATTTCTGCACGACGCGCTCGACGGTTGGGTTGAACGAAAAACCGAGCAGATCCGCGAACGATCCGCCGCGGCCTACGCGAGGGTTTCAGAAAATCAGTCTGAAAGCGGCAAAGAACCTTCTGGTTATGGGATTCTGAGGATTCAACGGAATAACGTTCTAGCCAATCCAGCTTTTGGTGACCGGGTTAATGAGACAACCGTCTTTTTTTTCACGGGGTAACTCAGATAGACTTAATATTACGGAAATGCCGGATCGCAGTTCTTATTTCGAAGCAGTTGAAAGCGGATGAATGATGATTGACAGAACACTTCTGAACACAGATCGGTTTTCAAGTCGGCTTTATCCACTCATCTGTGTTAATTCGTGAGACGAAAGGCGGTTGGAAATTAATGTGGAATCTGGAATCGGGAACTTTGAAAAACCTGCTGATTGAAGCGACAGGCCGTTCTTGACAGAACACGGATGGGTCGGATGAAAACGATGATTTGAGACCAATTCGGCGCCATCACGGTCGAAAAAATACATGATCTCATCCCGCCGATCCGTGTTCATCTGTGGTTAAACTGCCCCCGATTTCCTTTCAAGCCTGTATTTCAAAGCTCCCGAATCTGGAATCCTGGAGTCTGGAATTTCGATCGAGGCCGAAATTATGAAACCCATCTTATTCTTACTGCTTACAATCTTCGCAACGGCGGCCTTCGCCCAGGAACGCTGGACCTCGGACGATACGAATTTGAGGAACTCGGCGGCAAGACCTCCGGCGGCACGGCGATCATCGTCAATCACGAGCTCGAGATCGCAGATTCGGACGACGGATTGATCGCTTTGATCCGCGGCACGGGCTTTCAGGACGTCGCGCGACCTTGTCGGCAACGCGCGCGTCGAGGGCGAGAAATTGCTGATCTATTTCAATTCGTACAACGAGGACAACTGTTCTCGAACCGTATGCGGAAGGCGATCTGCTCCTGACGCTCGAGCGCCGCAGGGCGAACTTCTCATTCTGGGGAAAGTACCTGCCGGTCGTTCAGAAGAACGAAAAGACCGAAAGGTCTATTTCACGAAAGTGAAGATCGTTGAAGAATAGCGCGGTTTGGGATTCGAGCTTTGAGCTTTGAGCTTTGAGCTTTGAGCTTTGAGCTTTGAATCTGAAATATCTGGAATCTGGAATATCTGGAATCTTGAATCTCTGGAATCTGGAATATCGGGATCTTGAATCTCTGAATCTTGAATCTCTGGAATCTTGAATCTCTGGAATCTGGAATCTCTGGAATCTTGAATCTCTGGAATCTGGAATATCTTGAATATCTGGAATCTTGAATCTCTGGAATCTTGAATCTCTGGAATCTGGAATATCTGGAATATCTGGAATCTTGAATCTCTGGAATCTGGAATATCTGGAATCTGGAATATCTGGAATCTTGAATCTCTGGAATCTTGAATCCGCCGCGCCCGTGATTTTGACGGCGAAAAGTGCGAAAATAATGTTGATGTCAGCCGTTGCGCCTCAAGTCGATAAACCGGAAGTTTTGCCCGGCGGTCATCTTTTGTTCGAATACTGCGGCGACGAGTCGGGGCCGACTTTGATCGTCTTTGGCAGCGTTCACGGAAATGAAGCCGGCGGCGTCCGCGCCATCGGGCGCGCCTGCGCCAAATTGCGGCCGATTGTCTCGAAACTCCGCGGCCGGGTCGTCCTTCTGGCCGGCAACACCCGCGCATACCGCCAGGGCATACGATTCATCGACTCCGACCTGAATCGCCATTTCACGCTTGAACGAATAGCCCAAAACCGGAAGAATCCTGGCCCGCTCAACGAAGACACCGAACAAATCGAACTGCTCGCGATCCTCGACCGCGTCATCGCAGATGCCCGCAACGAGGTTTACGCGATGGATTTTCATTCAACCTCCGCCGAGGTGTACCGTTCGCAACGGTCGGCGACACGCTCCGCAATCGAACGTTCGCACAGAAATTTCCCGTGACGCTTCTTCTGGGGATCGAAGAACAGCTTGACGGCACGATCCTCGAATATCTAAATAATCTCGGGGCGATCACTTTTGGTTACGAGGCCGGCCAGCATTATGCCGAAACCACTGTCGATAATCACGAAGCGCTGATCTGGCTCGGATTGGTAAACTCCGGGATTCTCCGTCGCGAAGACTGCCCGCAATACGAAAAGCATCACGCTGCGCTTGCCGGCGCGACCGGGTGTACGCGGGTCGTCGAGATCCGCTATCGCCATGCGATAACTGCCGATGACGATTTCACGATGCGGCCCGGTTTCAATAACTTTCAAAAGATCGAAAAGGACGCGCCGCTCGCCGAACAGAGAACGGGGTCCGTTCTCGCGCCCGAAAGCGGCTTGATACTTATGCCGCTCTATCAGAAACTCGGCGAGGACGGATTTTTCATCGGTCGCGAGATCGCGCCTTTTTGGCTCAAACTGTCTTGGCTTTTGCGAAAAATGAAGCTCGGGAATGCCGTGCGCATTCTTCCCGGCGTCTGGCGCAGTGACGAAGATCCGGACATCTGGGGAGATCGACACGCGAATCGCGCGGTTTTTCCCGTTGCAGATCTTCCACCTTCTGGGATTCAGAAAACGCCGCTGGAAAAACAAAGAAACTGGTCGTCAGCCGCAGAAGATTCGACACTTCCTCGCCGTTTCTTGGTTAGGTACGAGACACGCGTAAACACGCAACTCGTGAGGTTGTCGCTACCTTCGCTTGCGAAATTGCCATTCGAAACGCGAGATCAGACCGTCGTTATTGAAATCGAGCCGTTCGAACGCGCGCCGGTTGCCGCGCCATTCGACGAATGAAACATAACCGTCGTTATTGAAATCGAGCCGGTTGAATCCGCCGAGACGTGTCTGATTCCAGTTCCGATTTTGATTCCAGTAGCGATTCTGCGTCGGACGATCGATCCGCACCCCGCGCGGCCGGCGAACCTGAGCCGACGCACAAACCGCGAACAGGCCAAAACTAAGGAGCGAAAAAATAATTATCTTGCGCAACATAACACACCTCCCAGACGAGTCATTGTTCAATTCCTCATCTCCGATAGTTAGGACGCGATCCGAGCCGTGAAAGCCGAACGATTTGGATTCCGACCTGCCGGATTCAAATCGGAATCGCGATCACGTCGACGACGACGTTTGATTCCGCTTTTCGATCTTTCGACGGGGAACAGCTTCAAGGCAGGTCGAGAGAGACAAAAAGGCATGCGTCAGCCAGACATCCAAGATTGGTCGCCAAAATCCAAGATCCGAGGCCGCAATCAGTTACGCGGCGCATTTAAGGCAAAGCTGGTTTGCGGAATGGCCTGAAGCCGATTGCTCGCGATCTTGTCGCCGCAATTTTCACAAAAACCATAATCTCCGGCATCGAGCCGCGCGAGAGCGCGTTCGACCTGCACAAACTCCAGATTCAGATTGTCGTCGATCTGCGTCAGGATCTCTTCGTTCTCACGCTGAATCGCCTGTTCTTCAAGGCTCTTGTCGAATTGCCGTCTGGCGCTAACTTCGACGCGCCCGAGAAGTTCCGCAAGTTTCACCTTTCGTTCGACCAGCGTTTGCCTGATTTCGTCAAAGGTTTTCCATAGTTGCCTCACGGGTTTTACAACTTTACACCGAAATAGTCTTCGAAAAATGTGATATAAATTACAATTCCGAATGAAACTCGATATCAATAACAACGAATATCTGCCGGAGTTGAAGAAGCGTGGCCGAACCAAGGTCTTTCAGCCGGGAGAGGAGATCTTCGCCGAAGGTGAAGATGCCCTACATCTGCCGATCGTGCTTTCCGGAAAGGTCAAGATGGTGCGTTATCCCGAAGTCGGAAAAAGAGATCATCATCGGGATCTTTTCCGACGGCCAGATGTTCGCGGTTCCGCCCGTTTTCGACGGCGGGCCGTATCCCGCTTCGGCGATCGCAATGGACGAGTCGCGTTTGCTGATTATTTTGCGCAACGAGTTTCTCGCTTTTGTGCGCGAGCACCCGGATTTTTCGGTCGCGGTCATCAACTGGATGTGCGGAATGCTCCGCGAGAAAACCTCCGTCATCAAGAACCTCGCCACCGCCTCGCCTGAACACCGTGTCGGAAACGTGCTGATTCAACTTCTCAAAGGAAACGGAAAGAATGGCGGCCCGATACGGATCTCGCTGCGGCGTCAGGATATCGCCGAAATGGCCGGATTGACGACCGAAACGACGATCCGGGCAACCCGCAAACTTGCCGAAAGAGGACTCCTGCGAATCGTCCACGGCAAGATCTATGTCGACGACGCGAAGGAACTCGGGCGATTTCTCAAGAACTGATTTTTTTCGAGGACTTGAAAGGTTTTTTGCGCGAACGGCATTAACAACTGCAAAACGTTTGGAAACGCTGATCTATCAAAGCTTTTACAGGAGAGTTCGCATGTCCGATATTCGCTACATTGACAAGGATTTCGTGAGTTTCAAATTCAAGGGTTTCGACGGCACCGAAAAGAAGGCGATACTCGTTTTCGGCGACAAGGTCGAGGTTCTGGAAGAAGGCGCGGGATCGAAGCCGAGTTCGATCCGTGCGCTGGAACTGTTCGACGGAACGATAGTGGGAACAGTTAAGGGCCGTCCGTTCCGAACCCGCGAAAAGGGGGTGTTGAAGTTCTCGATGGTTGACGTCCAGCAGGGTGACGGGATGATCCTCGAAACTCCGCCCGATGCCAACCACCGGACGCGCCTCGTCTTCATCGACGGTGGCGACAACCAGCTCTTTGCCCGCCATATCGCAGCCCGTTATCAGCATCGCAAGAGCGCTCCGAACTCGCCGCTCGAAGTTGATCTGATTCTCGTCACGCATGGCGACGCCGATCACTTTGAGGGCCTGAACTACATAATGGAGTCCGAAACGGACATTGGGATCTCGGACCGGAAGCGGCTTTTATCCGCCCAAAACGTGTTTTCACAACGGACTCGTCAAGGGGCCGACGAATACCGGCGAGATGGAAATGCTGGGCAGGACGGTTGATCTCAACGGAAACCCGATGATCGTCGAATTGTACGACGATCCGCGAAAAGCGCCGGACTCAAAGAAGAACACGCCGTTCAGGAAATGGGACGAGGTACTTTCACATTGGGAGACCCGCGGAAACATCGAATTTCGGAAGAATTGCCCACGGTATGGACAGCGACGCGTTATTCGGCTTTCTGGGCGACGGAATCAAAGTCGAGATCCAGGGGCCGTTCTCGCAACCGGTGACCGACCCGGTCGACGGAACGGTGAAACAGGCCTTGCCGTTTCTTCACAAGCCGGCTGATTCGGCATTGATGCATCTTCAGGACGAGACTGGCGCGCCATCGGCCAGTTTTCAAGCTCCCACACAATCAACGGACATTCCGTGGCGCTACGGTTTATCTATGGCAACGTACGCTTTAACCTGACTGGCGATCTGAATCAAGAATCGATGGCTCTGATGCGCGCTAGACTGGACCTAAGTGAACTTGAATCGGAGGTTTTGAAGGCACCGCACCACGGATCGGCCGATTTCGATTTCGAAGCGCTGCGCGCGATGAAACCGGTCGTTTCGTTGATCTCTTCGGGCGACGAAAGCGCGAACAAAGAACATATCCATCCTCGAGCGACCCTCGTCTCGGCGCTCGGGAAAGTGAGCCGCGGATCGACCGGAATCGTGCTCTGCACAGAACTCGCCGCGTTCTTCTCAAAACGTGATTATTCACACCAACGCGAACAACTTGCCAAGTATTTTGCCGGCGACGAGCCAATCACACGCGAAGAACTGCGAAAGCTCTTTGGCGGCAAGCTCCGCTCGGCGGCTGACGAAAAGGCTCTTCCCTCTTTCTTTGCCTTCGAACGGACGAATTTCGGCATTATCCACGTGCGCACCGATGGCGAACGCGTTTTGGTCTTCACGCACAGTGGAAAAGAAGGAATGCGGGAAGCCTACCGATTCAGCGTCGACCCGGCTCACGGAATACGGTTCTCGAAAAGCGTCTCAACCGGTTAGTT
This sequence comes from Acidobacteriota bacterium, assembly GCA_016715115.1. Lineage (NCBI taxonomy): Bacteria > Pseudomonadati > Acidobacteriota > Acidobacteriota bacterium. The sequence continues at coordinate 11,278 of JADKBM010000012.1, read as the reverse complement.
CAGGCCCGCGGCAGAAACACCAGGCTAACGGCTGAGCTTTCCGTCATTTGTCGGTCGTCCGATGCGGTCCACACCGATCAATCCCGCCGCAGATCGGGAACCCCGCGAATGTAGTTTTGCATTCGATTGGCGATGTTTGCGGCGCGCAGTTTCGCAAAATCGGCGCGTTCTCCAACGAACATCTCATCGGTCGTGGCGTTGAAGATCTCGAGCCAACGACGAAAATGATGCGGTTCGAGCGGTGTTTTCGAGTTGAGTTCGCCGTGAATCTGCAGCGGATTTCGGCCTCGCGTTTGATAGTTCTTTCCACCCAACAGAAGACTTTCCCAAAAATCGCCGATGATCGGCAAATGTCGGGCGAGATCAAGTTTCGCGACATCGGTAAAAATGTAGCCGATGGTCTCGTCGGCTGTCGCGCGCGCGTAGAACTGGTTCATCAAGTTATCGATGTCGGCCCTGTTCTCGATGTCGTTCTTCATCTTGGGTATCGGACGATTTGGCGGACCGTTCCGTGTGATCAGAACGGTCCGTCGTTGTGGTCGTTTGCGCTTCGCGCCCATTGCAGGCGGGACGCTTGCGCTCCGGCCTCTACGCTTCCGTCTTCCGTTTCGAGAATATCAGCTGAAGCGCGAACCAGACGAACGCGAAGGCGCCAATTGCGAACACGGTGTCGCCGAGAACGCGCATCCAACGGAAAAACTGCATCACGTCCGTCTGCATAAACTCGGCGGAACGCGCCGACCAGTAGCCGCGCGAGACCGATTCGACGGTTTGAAGCAATCCGATCGGAAGCAAACTCAGGAGCATCATCATCAAGAGTCCGATGTTGATCGCCCAGAACGCGAATTTGATCAGATTATCGTTCCATTTGCGTTCCGGATCCATCGCCCTGAGACAGAAAAGCGTCAGTGCGAGTCCAAGCGTTCCATAAACGCCATAAAGTGCGCCGTGCGCGTGGACGGCCGTCGTGTTCAGTCCTTGCATATAATACAAAGCGATCGGCGGATTGATAATAAAGCCGAAGATCCCGGCGCCGACAAGGTTCCAGAAGGCGACCGCGATAAAGAACCAGATGACCCACTTGTACTGACCGAGCCAAACCCGTGCCCGCGACCGGTGAATATTTTTCCCAGGCCTCGAAACCGACCATCGTCAGCGGAACGATCTCAAGCGCGCTGAAGACCGAACCGAACGCGAGCGCCACCGTCGGCGTCCCGGCGAAATACAAATGGTGCAAAGTCCCAATGATCCCGCCGCTCAGGTAGATCGCGCCCGAAAGCAAAGATGCGCGCGCCGCCGATTCGGAATTGATGACGCCGAGCCGCGCGAAAAGAAACGCGACGACAACCGTGGCGAAGACTTCGAAAAATCCTTCGACCCAAAGATGAACGACCCACCAGCGCCAGTATTCGACGACGGACAAATGCGACTTCATTCCCCAAAATAGTCCGGGGGCGTAGAAAAGAGCGATGCCCGCCGTCGAGATCATATAGAGCAGGAGCAAAGACTTGCGTTCATCGTTCTTGCGAAACGCCGGGAGCGCCGTCCGCAATACAAGAAACAGCCACAAAAGCAGTCCGACAAAGAGCGCCGCCTGCCAGACGCGGCCGAGATCGACGTATTCATAGCCCTGGTGGCCGAACCAAAACCAGGTGTCGCCGGAGAGTTTGTGCATCACCGACATCCACTGTCCGCCCATCGAGCCGAGAACGACGACGAGGAGCGCGCCGAACAGTGCGTCGACGCCGAGTTTCTGCATCTTCGGCTCGAATCCGCAAATGATCGGACCGATAAAGAGACCGGCCGCGAGCCACGCCGTCGCGATCCAGAAGATCCCAAGCTGGACGTGCCACGTACGCGTCACGACATATGGCAGATACTCGGCCAACGGTATCCCGTAAAAACCGTGCCCTTCGACGCCGTAGTGCGCGGTAATGACGCCGAGGATAATCTGCAGCAAAAACAGAAGCGTGACCACGAGAAAATACTTGACGGTCGCCTTTTGCGAGGGCGTAAGTTCGGCTCCGATCAGCGGATCGCTGTCGGGTGCGCCCTCGAACGAGTCTTCGGAACGGGTTCCGGCGAAGAACCAGATGAGTCCCCGATTCCGGCGATGAGCGCGATCACGCTGACCCCGGTCCAAACGATCGTCGAACCCGTCGGGACGTTGCCGACCAACGGCTCAGCCGGAAAATTGCTGGTGTACGAGATCGACTGATTCGGGCGATTCGCCGCCGACGCCCACGACGTCCAGAAGAAAAAGGATGTCAGCTGGCGGAGTTTTGCAGGATCCGGTTGCGCGCCCTTCTGAATCGCGAAATCCTTGTTGCCGTCGGTGAAGACGCCGCTGTAATACTTGAGATTCTCATCGAACGCCTCGGCCCGGAGCGCGTCGATCGTGATCTTGTTCGTGTTTGGATCGTATGTGTTGGTGCGCATCAGATCCGTCAATCGCTGACGGATTGCTGCCTGTTGCTCGCTCGACAACGCCGTGTAATCGCGGCCGAATTCCTTGTTCGAGAATTTGTTCAGGATGAACACCGATTCGCGATGAAGATAATCGGCCGTCCAATCCGGCGCCACGTAACTGCCGTGTCCCCAGATCGAACCGACCTGCATACCGCCCATCGCCTGCCACACGTTTTGTCCGTTCGAGATCTCACCCTCCGCGACCACCGTGCGGCCGTCAGATGTGACGACGGCGACCGGGATCGGCGGCGCCTCCCGAAAGATCTCGGTGCCGACCCATAGCAGCACCGCGAATGAAAGGAAGAAAATCAATCCGAATACTATCCAAAGCTTTTTCATAACCAGTTTCCTCAAAAAAATTGAAATAAAGACAATGTCGCGTTAAGAATAGGCGGCGCGGCGACGGCAAAAAATGATTGCGGTCATATTCATTGAAAAATAAATTTTGCGACCGGCCGATTTAAGGTTAAGATGTTGTTAAATTCCGACTTCCGCTTGATAAGAAGGCTGTTTCCCGAAGGCAGAGAGTTATGTTTCCCGGTTGCCGACCAAATTGCAGGCAAGAAAGACGAGGTACCCGACGATGGGCGAACACAAGGTCACCACTGAAAACGACGAAGCTCAACTAAGACAGTTCACGCGTGCCGTTCTTGACGATCTTCAGGCGCTCGAGATGATGATCCGTGGCGGCTATATGGAAAACGACGTACTGCGGATCGGCGCCGAGCAGGAGATGTTCCTTGTCAAATCGTCAATGCATCCGGCACCGTTGGCAATGGAGATCATCGAAGACGTCAACGATCCGCGCCTGACGACCGAGATCGGCCGCTTCAACATCGAAGCCAACCTGTCGCCACTTGATTTCAGCGGAGATTGCCTGAAGGTTCTCGAGGCCGAGATCAACGAGATGGTCGGTATCGTCCGCGGTTCGGCGAAGAAGTTCAACGCCGACGTTCTTCTTACAGGTATCTTGCCGACGATCCAGTCTTCGGACCTCGTCGAGCGCAATCTGACTCCGAGTCCGCGCTATCACGAGCTGAACCGCATCCTGACGGCGCTCCACGGCACCGAACGCGTCGTTCACATAAAGGGGCTTGACGAACTGCGGATCCACGTCCAGGATACGTTCGTCGAGTTTTTGCAACACAAGTTTTCAGGTCCATCTGCAGGTCCCGATGAACCGTTTCGTCGAATACTACAACTGGGCCCAGGCGCTGAGCGCTCCGATCCTTGCTTCGGCCGTCAACTCCCCGGTACTCCTCGGCCACCGTTTGTGGCACGAATCGCGGCTCGCGCTGTTCCAGCACGCCGTCGATTCGCGGTCACCGGTGCATCAGGAACGGAGCCATCCGGCGCGAGTCACGTTTGGACGGAATTGGGTTGAAGATTCGATTCTCGATGTTTTTCACGAAGACGTCGCGCGCTTTCGGATTCTCCTGACGCGCCAGCTTGAAGAGGATTCGCTCGAGTCGCTCAAAGAAGGCCGGATTCCGGGACTCGATGCGTGGCGGATGCACAACGGCACAATCTGGCGTTGGAACCGTGCGTGTTACGGCGTAATGAACGGCAAACCGAGTATGCGCGTCGAGGTTCGATTCCTTCCGTCCGGGCCAACCGTGGCCGATGAAATGGCGAACGCCGCGTTCTTCCTCGGATTGATGATGTCGATGCCGGAAGAGTTCGGCGACGTCACGAAACGAATGTCGTTCGACGACGCGAAGAATAATTTTTTCACGACTGCAAGGTATGGCTTGAAATCGCAGATCGTCTGGCTCGACGGCCAGTCTTTTCGAACCGCGCGGCTAATCCTTGAAGAGTTGTTGCCGCGCGCTCGCCACGGCCTTGAAAAGGTGGGGGTCGACAGCGCCGACATCGAACGCTATCTCGGAATTCTCGAAGAGCGCGTGAAAAACGAGAAGACCGGTTCACAATGGGTGCTTGATTCGCTGGCGGCGATGGACAAGAAGGCGAAAGTGAACGTCCGGATGCGCACGATTACCTCGGCGATGCTCGAGAACCAGTACAACTGCCTGCCGCTGCACGAATGGCCGCTCGCCGTGATCTCCGAGAAAAGCGATTGGATCGACAATTACCGGACCGTCGAGCAGTTTATGTCGAAGGATCTTTTCACGGTCCGGCCGCAGGACGTGATCGATCTCGCCGCGAGTTTGATGAACTGGAAACATATTCGGCATATCCCGGTAGAAGACGATTCCGGGAAACTCGTCGGCATACTCTCACACCGCGATCTGATGAAACTGATGACCGAGCATTGCGGAGAAGAGATCGTGGTGCGCGACGTGATGAAGACCGAACTCATTACCGCAACACCCGAAACGTCGTCTCTCGAAGCGCTCAAAACGATGCGCGATAACGACATCGGATGTCTTCCGGTGATCCGCAACGAAAAACTTGTCGGGTTGATCACCGATTTCGATTTCCTGACGGTTTCGGTAAAGCTCTTCGAGGAACGGCTGCGCTCGGAAGCCACATAGTCCCGTTTCGTCACGGGTCAGGTTCCGCTCGTCACAAGACCGTTGCGCGCCGGGACGATTTGCGCTTCAATCCGTATTCGGGAGATTTGAAATAGCGGCTTGAAGGAAATCAGCGACAGTTTAACCACAGATGAACACGGATCGGCGAGAGAAGATCATATGTCTTTTTCGACCGTAATGGCGCCGAGTTGGTCTCAAATCATAGTTTTCATCCCGACCCATCCGTGTTCTGTCAAGAACGGCCTGTCGCATCTATCAAGCAGGTTTTTCAAAGTTCCCTATTCCCTATTACGTATTGCTCTGCGCAAGCCTTCGGAAACAGAATCAGTATGAATGAAGACAATCGCCGTTGGCTGAAGTGGGTCGCGATATTCGGCATTTGGACCGTTTTCGGCTTTTTCTTCGCCAGCCAACTGGCACTTCAAAATCAGCTTTCGGAGAATCCTGTTTCGTTCTGGCGGATACTCTCGTGGCAACTTTTCTCGGGCTACATCTGGTTTCTTCTGACTCCTGTCATACTCTATTTCGGCAAACGCTTTCCCTTCGAGGATGGCCGCTGGAAATCGAGCCTTCCGGTCCACATCGCGGCGAGTTTCGCGATCGCGTTCGTCCAACTCGCGTTCGACGCCTATGTTCTGCCACAGCTCGGCTATTTAAGGCGATTTCAACCTGCCACTTTTTGGGAAACCTACAAGATCTTCCTGCTCGTCAATCTCCATTTCGGGGTCGCGATCTACTGGGCAGTGCTGAGCATTTACCAGGCGATCAGGTATTACCGCAAGTACCGCGAACGAAATCTGCGCGCCTCGCAGCTCGAAGCGCGCCTCGCGCAGTCCCGTTTGCAGGTGCTCAAAATGCAGCTCCATCCGCATTTTTTGTTCAACACATTGAACGCCGTTTCCGAACTGATCCACAAGGACCCGGACGCCGCCGAGCGGATGATCGGCGACCTCAGCGACCTGCTCCGTCTGTCGTTCGAAAACCTCGAGATCCAGAAGATCCCGCTCAAACAGGAACTCGAGTTTCTCGAAAAGTACCTTCAGATCGAACAAATGCGTTTCCAGGATCGTTTACGGGTTGAAATGAAGATCGCGCCCGAAACGCTCGACGCGAGCGTGCCGAATATGGTCCTTCAACCGTTGGTCGAGAATGCTATCAAACACGGGATCGGGCCACGGACGCGCGGTGGAACGATCGAGGTCGCCGCCGAGCGCCAAAACGGTTCATTGCATTTGAGCGTCCGCGATGACGGCATCGGCGTACCGTTCGGCGATGTCGAAACGCTACACGAAGGTGTCGGATTGTCGAACACGCGCCGCCGGCTGAGACATCTTTACGGCGAGAACCACAAGTTTGAGATCGAATGTGGGAACGGCGTAAGTGTCAGATTGACGCTGCCGTTTGATTAGCCACTCGCAGATCGTTTGATGTTGATACGAACCATTATTGTCGACGACGAACCACTGGCGCGCGACCGCGTGCGGAGGTTTTTGCGCGACGAGCCGGGCATTGAGATCGTCGGCGAATGCGGCAATGGCGCTGAAGCGATCGAACTCATCGACTCCGTCCGCCCGGACCTTGTTTTTCTCGACATTCAAATGCCGGAGAAAACGGTTTCGAAGTCGTCAAATCACTTGGCGATCGCGACGTTCCGGCGATCATTTTCGTTACGGCTTACGACCAATACGCCCTTGAAGCGTTCGACGTCCACGCGCTTGACTATCTTCTGAAACCGTTCAACCGCGAACGCCTGCGCCGGGCACTCGGCCGTGCCAGGACCGACATCGAAAACCGTTCGAAAGGCAAGATCGACGAACGCCTCGCGTCGCTTATCGCCGACCTCAAGGCTGAAAAGAGATATCTTGAGCGGCTCTTGGTCAAGTCCACGGGTCGCGTATTCTTCATCAAGACGGATGAGATCGACTGGATCGAAGCCGCCGGCAACTATCTCAAGCTCCACCTCGGACGCGAGGGCCATCTGATCCGCGAGACGATGAATTCGATCGAGTCGAAACTCGACCCGAACAGGTTTTTGCGGATACATCGTTCGACGATCGTCAACATCGACCGCATCAAGGAACTCCAGCCGATGTTCTCCGGCGACTATGCCGTCATACTCCGCTCGGGCCGCGAACTGACGCTAAGCCGCAACTATCGCGAGCGGTTTCTTGAATTGTTCGAAAATCAGATCTGAACTGGAGACGAATGCGGTGCGGCCGCGGCAAACCGCCAACCCGACGATCAGCGAGTCAGTACCGCCTGCGTTGAGCGGGCGGGCAACCTCGGCCGCACGACGCTTAAACCCCAACTCTGGAATCGGGGTCCTTGAAGAATTACTCGAGGTCGGGGCTCTGCGCTTTGTTTGTAACTGATTGAATTACATAATAGTTATATGAACAACAAGCAACTGGCTCTGATGGATGCGATGTTGACGATCTCGCGACGGAAGAAGACGAGCCGTGCGGTGCGGACGCTCGATTTGATCGGGAAGTGTAAGCCGTGATCAACCGATGCGAGCGCGCGAAACAAGCGCCCCGTTGCAACCACGAGAGGTGCGCGTGATGTTATAAAGACGGTTTCTCCCCAGTCAGTGTTATGCTGACGAGTATTCAAGGTCTCTTCGTGTCGAAGATAAGGAGAAACCGTTATGGAAGTATACTACGGAGTCGACTTTCATCCACATCAGCAGACGATCTGCTGGCTGGATGACGGGACGGGGGAATTGAAAACAAGAACGATATTCCACAAGAACCGTGAGGAGTTGGCCGGGTTTTACCGGGAGATGCCGAAGGGAACGGTCGGCATCGAGGCGACTGGGAAGGCCGACTGGTTCGAGGAACTGATGTTTGAAAACGGACACAAGTTGCTGGTAGGCAATTCGGGTTTGATAAGGAAGAGGGCGGAGTCGCGGCACAAGTCGGATACGCGGGACGCGGAGAACATCCTGACGCTGTTGATGAGGCAGGATTTCCCGGCGCTTTGGAGAAGGAGCCGGGAGAGCGTGGCGATCCTTGAGATGATCCGGCTGAGGTCGGGGCTGGTGAGGGCAGCGGACGCAGGTTTACAACCGGCTGCAGGCGCTGGCGCACGATTTCGGGCTGCCGAAAGGGAGGATGGGGACGCAAGCGTACCGGGAGACCCTGGAGGCGGTGCCGGCCGATCCGCGCAAGGCGCTGCGGCGGGAGATCCTGCTGCGGACGGCAGAGCAGCTGAGCGGAACATCCGCGAGATCGAGCGCCGGCTTGAGGAAGAAGGCGGGACCGATCCGCGGGTGGCGTTGCTGAGGACGCAGGCCGGGGTCGGCATCCTGACGGCGCTTTGCCTGATCCATACGCTGGGCGAGGTCGCGCGCTTTTCCTCGTCGAGGCAGGTGGTTGCGTTCGCGGGACTTTGCCCGCTTGAGAAGAGCTCGGGAGCCCGGGTAAGCTTCGGCGGGATCAGCCGTGCGGGGTCGCCGCTGCTGCGCTACATGCTCGGGCAGGCGGCGAACGCGGCGGCCCGGAGGGACGAACGGCTGAGGGCGTTCTACCGGAGACTCGCCAGAAGAAAACCAGGCGGGTGGCGAAAACGGCCGTCACCCGAAAGCTTCTTGTCAAACTCTCGGTCATGTTGCGGAGAACATCACCGCACGGGAGTTTGACATGCGTGGCAACACAGCCGGAGATACCCGTGGTGAAACAAGGTCTGAAATGACCGTCGCGTGATTGGGTTATCCGGCCTTCTGCCCGTTCGGGGGCAGATGTGCGAAGCAACATCAAGGGAAGAAGTCCCGGGAAACGGGCCTTCGCCAATACCCGGATAGATGAATGAGTGGACCGCGCCGAACGGGGTCACAAGCCGAAAGGCTTTGCTCGCAAAGCGCCTGGCCGCGCCAACAGGCGGCAGGTGGCAAACAGAAAGAAACGAAAAACAACCGGCAGCGAGGATGATCTTGAATGGACAAAGGCACTTTCTTCGACGCCCCGGATCGGGGGAGCGCCGGAGGTGTCCGGGCGGCGAGCGGTGCCGGCCGGTCTGGTCGAACCCGAAGAAGGCTATGGAAATGCCGCTCATGTGGAAATTGAGGAAAACAAAAAACGTTTTCCCTCAATTCCCACAATCGCTTGGAAAAGCCAAAAGCGGCTTTTCCACATTCCCACAGCCACGGCTGCTGGGTATAAATCATTGAAAACCAAAGACAAAGACAGATCAATTCTCCAGGACAGCAACATCTGACACTGCCCCGGAGATAAGGATAATGACGACGAACCTTGAAACCGGAACCGAACTTTCTTTCACCAATATCATTGGCGAACCGCAAAGTTCACTTCCGAACTTGACACCGAAACCGTCTTTATAGATGTTTCACACGCTTGGGGACTCGGGCGTTCAGCCACCTGGGTTTCGCTCCGCTTCACATGGTGCTATCGCAAGTTCGCGTGCTCCGCACGCTTGAAGGCTTTTTCCGACAGGCTCCTCAAATCTGGAATCTGGAATCTGGAATCCGGGATATCCGAATCCTTGGAGTCTGTCGAAAAAATCGACGTACGATAGCACCACGTGAAGCGGAGCGAAACGTGGTGTCAGCCGTGATCAACTGATGCGAGCGCGCGAAACAAGCGGCCCTGTTGCAACCACGAGAGGTGCGCGTGATGTTATAAAGACGGTTTCTCCCCAGTCAGTGTTATGCTGACGAGTATTCAAGGTCTCTTCGTGTCGAAGATAAGGAGAAACCGTTATGGAAGTATACTACGGAGTCGACTTTCATCCACATCAGCAGACGATCTGCTGGCTGGATGACGGGACGGGGAATTGAAAACAAGAAACGATATTCCACAAGAACCGTGAGGAGTTGGCCGGGTTTTACCGGGAGATGCCGAAGGAACGGTCGGCATCGAGGCGACTGGGAAGGCCGACTGGTTCGAGGAACTGGTGTTTGAAAACGGTTACAGGTTGCTGGTAGGCACTTCCGGGTTTGATAAGGGAAGAGGGCGGAGTCGGCACAAGTCGGATACCGGAACGCGGAGAACATCCTGACTATTGTTGAGACAGGAGTTCCTGGCGCTTTTGGAGAAGGAGCCGGGAGAGCGTGCGGCGATCCTTGAGATGATCCCGGCTGAGGTCTGGGGCTGGTGAGGGCAGCGGACGCAGGTTTACAACCGGCTGCAGGCGCTGGCGCACGATTTCGGGCTGCCGAAAGGGAGGATGGGGACGCAAGCGTACCGGGAGCCCCTGGAGGCGGTGCCGCCGATCCGCGCAAGGCGCTGCGGCGGGAGATCCTGCCGGACGGCAGAGCAGCGTGAGCGGGAACATCCACGAGATCGAGCGCCGGCTTGCGGGAGGCGGGACCGATCCGCGGTGGCGTTGCTGAGGACGCAGGCCGGTCGTCGGCATCCCTGACGGCGCTTTGCCTGATCCATACGCTGGGCGAGGTCGCGCTAGCTTTTCCTCGTCGAGCCAGGTGGTTGCGTTCGCGGGACTTTGCCCGCTTGAGGAAGAGCTCGGGAGCCCGGTTACTGCTAGGCGGGATCAGCCGTGCGGGGTCGCCCGCTTGCTGCGCTAACGTGCTCGGGCAGCAGCGGCGAACGCGGCGGCCCGAGGGACGAACGGCTGAGGGCGTTCTACCGGAGACTCGCCAGAAAGAAAAACCAGGCGGGTGGCGAAAACGGCCGTCACCAGAAAGCATCTTGCAAACTCTCGGTCATGCTGCGGGAGAACATGTCACCGCACGGGGTTTGACATGCGTGGCAACACAGCCGGAGATACCCGTGGTGAAACAAGGTCTGAAATGACCGTCGCGTGATTGGGTTATCCGGCCTTCTGCCCGTTCGGGGGCAGATGTGCGAAGCAACATCAAAACCATCCGAAACGGGCCTTCGCCAATGCCTGGATAGATGGTAAAGAGTGGACCGCCCAGAACAGGGTCACAAGCCGAAAGGCTTTGCTCGCAAAGCGCCTGGCCGCGCCAACGAAGCGGCAGGCGGCAAACAGAAAGAAACGAAAAACAACCAGCAGCGAGGATGATCTTGAATGGACCGAAGGCACTTTCTTCGACGCCCCCGGATCAGGGAGCGCCGGAGGTGTGTCCGGGCGGCGAAGCGGTACCAGCCGGTCTGGATCCAGACCCGAAGAAGCTAGCCGATGCCGCTCATGTGGAAGTGAGAGAAAAACAAAAAAACGTTTTCCCTCAATTCCCACAATCCTTAGGAAAAAAGCCCTGGCTGGCTTTCCACATTCCCCACAACCACGGCTGCTGGGTATAAATCATTAAAAACTAAAGACAAAAAGACAGATCAATTCTCAGGACACAGCAACTGCCCCGGAGATAAGGATAA
>JADKBM010000011.1:1187500-1389809 GCA_016715115.1 Acidobacteriota bacterium | reverse complement strand
GGAGGAAGAGTACGGCATTGATATTAAAAAAATGTACTTCAAAGCCCTCCGGTGGTTCTGGTCGAACCGGGAAAGGCACGGGCACAAAATGAATCAGCTGTATCGGGCAATGGGTATCAGCAAGCAGGCGTTTCACCAGCATACGGAACGTCATCTCAGGATGTTGAAGAGCAGGAGCAGCTTCTGCCGGTGATCGCCGAGATACGGCGCGATCATCCGCAAATGTCGTCGCGCGTCATGTGCGGGATGATAAGGCGGATGCAATTCAGCAGAGACCGGTTCAAACGAAGTTTTGCCTTTTCGCACGGAGTTCAAGATCGAGCGGAAAAGGGCATATCACCGCACGACGGATTCGCGCGGGGTGACGCGATTTGACAATTTGATTGCCGGATTCGAGTTGACGGGTGTAAACCAGGTTTGGGTTAGCGACATAGCCTACTACAGAATAGGCGAAAGGTTCTATTACCTGACCTTCATTATGGACCTCTTCTCAAGACGGATCGTGGGCTGGCGGTCTCGGGACAACCTGATGACCGAACACACCACGCTGCCGGCAATACGGATGGCGATCCGGTCGCTGGCCCGCACCTGGTCTGATATTTCATTCGGACGGCGGCGGCCAGTATTACTGCAAGGAATTCGTGAAACTGACCCAAGCCTGTAATATGAAAACAGCATGGGCACGAGTGTCTATGAGAATCCGAATGCCGAACGCGTAAACGGAACTATTAAAAACAGTTACGTCAGATTCTACGGGCCGGAGAATTTATCCCAGCTAAGGCAGATGACTGAAAAGGCGGTCAATATATGTACAACAATTACAAGCCGCATACGGCATTGAACTCCTTAGGCCCCGATGCATTCGAAAGGCAGCAGGAACGAGTTTTCTTAGGCATGGAGGGTTCAAAAGTAATTGAAGAAAAGCCGGACAATAAATGCCCGGCTCCGCGACAAACTACTTCGTCACCCGGAGGTCTATCCTGGTGAGTTGCTCTAGCATTGCTCACTTCCGTTTCGATCTCCGAAACGAAGGTATCCGATATTTTGACGAAAAAGCAAACAAATGTTTTCTAGCAAACTCAAAAAACGGTCAACACTATTCAGGCATTGACAGAGTGCAGAGTGCATAGTGCACAGTGCAAAGTGCATAGCGCGGGATGTTCTTCGCGGAACTATGCACTCTGCACTATGCACTCTGCACTGTACTTGATGCTGATTCCGCCCGAATTTGTTAACATCGAACCACGATGAATACCAACCGAATCCTCCCCGACAATCTTGCCAATCAGATTGCGGCCGGCGAAGTCGTCGAGCGGCCGGCGTCTGTCGTCAAGGAGCTGATCGAAAACTCCATCGATGCCGGCGCGACGCGGATACGGGTCGAGATCGAACTCGGCGGACGGCGACTGATGCGGATCACGGACGACGGCGTCAGGATGAATCGTGATGACGCGCTGCTCGCGTTCGAACGACACGCGACTTCGAAGATAGCGTCGCTCGAGGATCTCGGACGTATTGCGACGCTCGGATTTCGCGGCGAGGCGTTGGCGTCGATCGCCTCGGTCGCGCGCGTCGAACTCGTAACCAAGACGGACGATGCCGAAACAGCGGTCCGCGTCGACATCGAGGGCGGAAGGCTCGTCGATGTCCGCGACGCGGCACGGACGACCGGGACGACGATCAGCGTCCGCGATCTATTTTCAACGCGCCGGCGCGGCGCAAGTTTATGCGGTCCGAGGCGACCGAGAATTTTCACCTGACGTCGATCGTCACCCATTACGCGCTTGCGCATCCCGAGATCGCCTTCGCGCTCGTCAGCAACGGTCGTGAAGGTCTGAACCTGGCGCCCGCGCGCGACCTGCGCGAGCGCGCCTATCAAATCTTTGGCGCCGAGATGGTCGAGAGCCTCTTGCCGGTCGCGGGCGGGCGCGAGTTCGTCGCCGCCATTTCGGGATTCGTCTCCGCGCCGCGCGAGCGGCGGACGACCGCGACGCGCAGTATTCTTCATCAACGGGCGTTTTGTCCGCGACCGTGTGATCGCCGGCGGATTGCTCGAAGGGTTTCGCTCGATTTTGCCGCACGGCGTTTACCCGGTCGCCTTCCTGTTTGTCGAGATTCCGCTCGAAGAGGTCGACGTCAACGTCCATCCGGCGAAGACCGAAGTTCGTTTCAGGCGTTCGGAAGCGGTCAAAGAAGTCATCGCCGAAGCCGTCCGTAGTTCGCTTGCATCGGTCGGAGTCGCTCCGCAACCGCGTGAGCCGTCTGTCGTCCCGATCCGCGACGAACGGCCGCGTCCGGAGCAGTCGAGAATCGAGTTTCATATTCCTGAAGCTGCCGAACGCGCAGAAGTCGAAGCGATGATCTCGGCCGTTGAGATCGACGTCGCCGTCGAATCCGAACCACCGGGGCCGAGTCGGGACCGGCAACGGCGGATCATCCGGATCTCCGTGGTTTCACCAAACCGTCTGAGGTCCGAGAGCCGGATTCCGACCTCGCGGTTTTCAAAACCGGAAATCAAAGTTTCCGGCTCGAAGGATCCGAGATGCCCGGCCCGGATCCGAAACTATTCGCCGATCCCGCGCTCAAGGCCGTCAAGGCCGTTGACGTCGAACAGGTTTCGGCCTCGAAGCTCCGCCCGGTCAGTCAGCTTCACGAGTTTTATCATCGCCGTCGACGATGAAGGTCTTCTGCTCGTCGATCAGCATGTCGCGCATGAGCGGATCCTTTTCGACAAGTTCCGGCGCAAGGAAGCCGATCGGCCGGCTGGGTCGCAGAACCTTCTGATTCCCGAAACGTTCGATCTGACACCGGCGCAGGCGGCCGCGTTCGAGATCGTCAGCAAGGAACTTGAGGAATGCGGTTTTGATGTAATGCGACTTTCCGGGCGGACGGTCGCGATCAAGGCCGTTCCGACGGATGTCGCACCGAAGGACGCACGCAACTTGCTGGCGGAATTGCTTGACACGGTCGATGCCGAGAAACGCGGCGGTGCGCGCGACCTTGCGTGACGAGATCGCCGCGAGCCTGGCCTGCAAAGCCGCCGTCAAGATCAATATGCCGTTGACGATGGAGAAGATGCAATGGCTTATCGACCGCCTTCTCCTGACATCTTCGCCGACGACCTGCCCGCACGGCCGGCCGGTAATTCTTCGTCTCACGATGAAGGACATCGAACGCGGCTTTCATCGATCCTGATCCCGATTCCGCTCGCAAGATTCGGAAACAGATCAACGATCTGTCGCACAAAGTGTAACCTTCACGGTTACGCTTTCGTACCAATAATGTTATATTCGTGTAACGAATTATTCCGCTATTTTTCAAAACAAACAAGGAGATTTCCCGGATGTCGATGGATAACTATTCGCGTAAACCATTCACGTTGTTCTTATTAACCCTGCTGACGCTGGTTCTGGCCGTCGCCGGGGCGACGGCTCAATCACAGGCGCTCAACGGCCAGATCGAAGGAACGGTGACGGACGCCAATTCGGCTGCCGTCGCCGGCGCGACCGTTTCGGTTCGCAATCTCGATACCGGCGCCGAACGCAGCGTAACGACCGATTCGGAAGGCAGTTATCGGCTTCCGTTGCTTCCGCTCGGCAAGTACCGCGTTACCGTCGAAGCGCCGAACTTCAAGAAGTTCGTGCAGGAAGGAGTGACTCTGACGACGGGTTCAACCGCGACGATCAATGTCTCCCTGACGCCTGGCGGAGTTAATGAAACGATCACGATCACGTCCGATGCGCCGATCGCCGATCCGGGAAAGATCGACCTCGGCCGCGTGATGAATACCCGCGAGGTTCAGAATCTTCCGAACGTCTCGCGCAACCCGTACAACTTCGCGCTCTTGCAGAGCAACGTCACGGGACGCCCGAACGTCGAATTCGGAGTTCCGCGAATCAACGCCAATGGTTATACGCGCCGCACGAACTATCAGCTCGACGGCAACAACAACACCCAGGCCGACCGCGGCGGGATTCGCCTGATGCCGATCTCGGATACGTTCGTCGCCGAAGTTCAGCTCGTGACGAACGGATTTTCGGCTGAATTCGGCAACACGCCCGGACTGATCATGAACGCCGTCACGCCGTCGGGAACAAATGGTTTCCACGGTTCTGCCAGCTACCGATTCCGCCGGACGTCGATGTCGTCGCGGCCGTTCAATATCTCGCCCACGGCGGTCAAGCCTGAAACCAAGGTCGACAACTTCACCGGCGCTCTCGGCGGGCCGATCATCAAGGATCGCTGGCAGTTCTACACCGGATACGAATGGGTCAAACGCGATCTAGCCGGCGAACCGCAGCGGACGATCACGATCACCGACGCCAATAAGGGCCGCGCTGATCGCCGCCGGCGTTCCGGCAGATGCTTTTCCGACGGCTATCCCGGCATCCCAGAAAGTCAACTTTTCATTTTCCGCACCGACGCCCAACTCAACGATGCGAACCGTCTGACGGGCAGGTTCAACTATTTCACTAATCTTTCGCCGAACAACATCGCCGGCGGATTGAACACTTTGCAGCGAAGCATCGACTTTGACGACAAATCGTATTCGATCGGACTGCAGCTGGCGTCGATCTTCTCCCCGACGGTCATCAACGAGTTTCGTTATCAGTACGCGAAACGCGATTCACGCAACATCGCGAACAGCAATTCGGGCACCGGAATCAGCGTCGTCATTACCGGCGTCGCCAATTTCGGCGCGCCGGAAAACGACGACACGATCGCGCCGCTTCAGGTGACGAGCCAGTTTCAGGACAACCTGACGTGGACGCGCGGCGACCACGGAATCAAGATCGGCGGCGGTATGAACCGCATCGACGATACGCGTCGTTCGAACCAATTCGCGCGCTACACGTTCCCGACGCTGCAGTCGTATCTCGATGCAAGAAGCGGATTGACGCCGCGCGGCTACACCAATTACGTCGAAGCGTTCGGCAATCCGGATATCGAATATCAATCGACGTTCTACAACTTTTTCGCTCAGGACGACTGGAAGGCGACCCGCCGTTTGAAGATCAATTACGGTCTCCGTTACGACCTTTACGATATTCCAGAGGCGTTCGCGAACTCGCCGTTTGCGGCTTCGCAGTCGTTCAAGGTGGACAAGAACAACTTCGCGCCGCGTCTCGGAGTTGTTTATTCGGTCCGCGAGGGGGATCGCCCGACGGTGTTCCGTGCCAGCGCCGGACTCTATTACGATACGGTCTATCTCGATTTTTACCAGCGCGCGTTGCTCAATAACGGCAGCCCGATCCTGTTCAACTTTACGTTTGCGCCGGCAACCGCCGGATCGCCGGCGTTCCCGACAACCCTCGGTTCATTGCCGGCCGGAGCTGTTTTGCCGGTGCAGAGCATCGAGACGATGTCGCCTGACTTTGAGAATATGTATGCGATCCATATGAATTTTCAGCTTGAACAGGCGTTGACCAAGGATCTCGCGTTCACTGTCGGCTACATTCGTTCGGGCGGCCGTCACATTCCGCTTTACCGCAACATCAATCGAATCAATCCGACGTCGTCGCTTGCCGACGGCCGTCCGATCTTCAGCAACACGGTGAGTGCGGCGACCCGTCTTGATCCCCGTTTCAACAATATCCTGATGGCCGAGTCCGTCGGAAATTCAAATTACAACGCGATGACGCTGCAGCTTTCGAAGCGGTTTTCGAAGGGATACCAGTTCAGCGTCAATTACACTTTGTCGAAATCGGAAGACGACGCTCCGGAACAGAATCTCGTCGCGACCCAGGTCGGAAACCTTGTAACCCAGGATCCGACGAGCCGCCGCCGCGATCTGGGGCCGTCGCTCGCGGACCAGCGTCATACGTTCGTTATGAGCTTTGTCGGCCGGCCGCAGTTCAACTTCGCGAACAAGGCGTTGCGTTACCTCGTCAACAACAACCAGCTCGGGATCATAATGACGGCGAACAGCGGCGAGCGGTTCAACATCATTGCGGTCAACGACATCAATCTGGATGGTTTCACCGGATCGGACAACCCGGTCGGAATCCGCCGGAATTCCGGCGTCACGCCGTACCAGTTCAATACCGATCTGCGCTACTCGCGGTTTTCAATTTCAACGAGAGGTTGAAACTCGAAGCGTTTGGCGAGTTTCTCAACGTCTTCAATATCAACAGCAAGTTCCAGATCAATAGTTTGACGGTAACGACCGACGCGCTCGGAAATCTGACGCAGGCTTTGCCGACGGTTCAGAACCGTCCGGTAACGTCGCTTGACAGCCGTCAGTTCCAGGTTGGATTCAAATTCATTTTCTAGTATGGAAGACGAATCAAAAGACAGACCCGACTCGTGGTGGTATCCCGTCTACGCAGGCGTGATACTCACCCTTGTCGTGGTCATTTTGCTGCTTTGGTCTTTCTCGAAATACTTCTCTTGAATGAGGGTTTGTGATTTCTGGTCTTGGGCTGATGCAAATCCCCGGCGGCCGCGGAAGAATCGCAAATCGAAAATCGCAAATCCGAAATCGTTATGTCTTGGCTTGATTGGGCGATAATTGTCGCATATCTGGCGTTTATGATCTTTGACGGGATCAGAATGACCAAGCACAGCAAGAGCGTGCAGGGTTATTTTCTCGCCAACAAAAAGCCTGCCGTGGTGGGCCGTGGGGCTGTCTGTAATGGCGACCCAACTATCGGCGATCACTCTCGTCGGAACGACCGGTCAAGCCTATTCCGACGGGATGCGCTTCATCCAGTTCTATTTCGGACTCCCGGTCGCGATGATCATCCTCTGCATCACGGTCGTCAAGTTTTTCCATAACGCGAATGTTTACACTGCTTACGAATATCTCGAGAAGCGCTTCGACGTTCGGGTCCGGACGCTCACGAGCTTCTTTTTCCTGATCTCGCGCGGACTCGCGGCCGGCGTCGTCATCGCCGCGCCGTCGATCATTCTGTCGATCGTTCTCGGCTGGAATCTCATTTACACGATCTTCGCGATGGGGCTTTCAACGACCATCTATACGATGTTCGGCGGCGTCCAGGCCGTGACGTGGACGGACGTCAAGCAAATGGTCGTCATCTTCTTCGGGCTCGGCGTTTGTCTCGTCATAATCGTCGGTAATTTTCCGACGGGAGTCGGCGTCGGTGACGGGCTGCAGCTTGCCGGTGCGGTCGGAAAGCTCAACACGGTCGATTTCAAAGTCGATTTCACCGAGCAATACACCTTCTGGTCGGGGCTGATCGGCGGCACCTTTCTCGCGCTCTCGTATTTTGGATGCGATCAAAGCCAGGTCCAACGCTTTTTGACCGCAAAATCGGTCGATCAGGGCCGGACGTCGCTCCTGATGTCCGCGTTTTTGAAGATTCCGATGCAGTTCTTCATTCTGATGATCGGCATTATGGTCTTCGTCTTCTACCAATTCCAGGCGCCTCCGGCGATCTTCAACAACATCGAGGCGACCAAGGCGGCGACTTCGGAAGAGTTCAAGGCGATCGAGACGAAATACGGCGCGGCCTTCGAAAACAGAAAGGCATCGGCGGTCGAGTATCTGGCGTCTGATTCTCCCGAAGCGCGGCAGAAGTATATCGAGGCGAACAAGGGGTTCAACGACGCGCGGGCGACCGCGGTCGATTTCGTCAAGAAAAGCGACGAAAAATTCAACGACGTCAACTACGTGTTTCCGACGTTTGTTCTGAGCTATATGCCGATCGGGGTCATCGGACTCATCATCGCGGCGATCTTCGCGGCGGCGATGTCGTCGATCTCGGCTGAACTAAACGCGCTCGCCACGGCAACGACGATCGATTTCTACCGTCGCCTTATCAATCCGGACGCGACCGACAAACAGTATTTGCTCGTAGGCAAGATCTCGACGCTCGGCTGGGGCGTGTTTGCCTGTATCGTAGCCATTTATTCGACGAATCTCGGATCGCTGATCGAGGTCGTCAACAAGTTCGGATCGTTCTTCTACGGCTCGCTGCTCGGCGTTTTCGCGCTTGCGTTCGTGTTCCCGCGCGCCAAGGCCCGCGGGGCGTTTTATGGGCTCTTGTGCGGGATCCTTTCGATCGCGTTGATCCACAACTTCGCCGAGATCGCGGACCTTATCGGTTCGCAATCCCTGATCGCCCAAAAGGGCTATTTCAAGATCGCATTTCTTTGGTACAACGTCGTCGGTTGTCTGGTGACCGTCGGCGCCGGACTGCTTATCAGTCTGACGGTATCGGAGGTCGCAAAAGTAGAAAACAAATGAAACATAAGGCCATAAAAAACACTATTTCGTACGTTCTGTTACTTTCCTTCTTCCTTTTTCCATTTGTCTTTCGCGCCCAGGTGCGGCCGATCTACGACAACGGCGCCTCGGGACTCGGGCAGATTCTGAAACGGTTGCAGACGACGGCGAGCTTTATGCATACGGCGGCGCATCCGGATGACGAGGATTCCGGATTGATCGCGTACGCGGCACGCAAACAGCAGGCGCGGACCGTTTATCTCTCGCTCAACCGCGGCGACGGCGGACAGAACGTCATCGGTGAGGAACTGTTCGAACCGCTCGGCGTCATTCGTTCGGAAGAACTTCTTCAAGCGCGCCGGCTCGACGGCGGCGAACAGCTCTTCACGCGCGTTATGGACTATGGTTTCTCGAAGAAGCGTGAAGAAGCGGCGCGCATCTGGGGCGAGCAGTTGACGCTCGGCGATATGGTCCGCGCGATCAGGAAGTTTCGGCCGATGGTCATCGTTTCGCGATTTGTGGGAACGCCGGCCGACGGGCACGGACAGCACCAACTCGCCGGTTACCTGACGCCGATAGCCTTCAAGGCCGCGGCCGACCCAAAACAGTTTCCGGAGCATTTCGCCGAAGGCCTGACACCGTGGCAGGCGAAAAAACTCTATGTTTCGCAATCGTTTACCAACAATCCGAGCAATCCGCCGACGCTCGTCGTCAACACCGGCGAATATGATTCTCTGATCGGCCGTTCCTATTTCGAGATCGCGATGGAAGGCCGCAGCCAGCATAAATCGCAGGAAATGGGCATGCTCGAACTCCGCGGAAAGTTCACGTCGGGAATGCGCCTTCTTGAAACGGTCGGCGACAAGGTCGAGAAAGAGACGAGTATGTTTGACGGGCTCGACACATCGATCAAGGGAATTCCGTCGATCAGCGGCGACAGATACGATCCGCTGTTCCCGAAACTTGCGGCACTTCAGGAGACCGCCGAACTCGCGCTCAGAAGTTATGACATCTACGCGCCTGAAAAGCTGATTCCGATCCTTGCCAAAGGCTACGCCCAGGCCGTTGAGGCCGAAGGCTCGACGCGCAACCCGGACTCGAAATTCCTGATCCGGCAAAAGGAACGCGAATTTGCCAAAGCGTTGCAAATGGCCGCCGGCGTGGTCGTCGATGCGCTGAGCAACTCTGAAACGATCGTGCCCGGTGATTCGGTCAACGTCGGAGTTCGCGTCTTCGCGCCCGAAAGCGCCGATGTGAAGGTCAAAGACGTATCGCTCCAGGCGCCGCGCGGATGGTCGGCCGAGTCGTCGCCGGAACCGGTCCAGCAGGAAAGCGGATTCCGTCCGCGGCGCGAGACGGCTTCGCACGCGGCGTTCTTCACGGTTGTTTCGGCGAAAGACGCGAAACCGACCGAACCGTATTGGCTTGAGAATCCGCGCAACAAAAACTTCACCTTCGAATGGCAGGACGCGGCGTCGAAGAATCTGCCGTTTCAACCGGCGCTGATGAAGGCCGAGGTCAAACTCGAGATCGGCGGGCAGCTGATCGCGATCGAGCGTGATGTCCAGTATCGATATTCGGACGACATCCGCGGCGAGATCCGGCGCGACGTCAGTGTCGTTCCGGCCGTGACGGTCAGTCTCGACCAAAAGATCCTGATCGCTCCGATGAGCGCCAAACTGCAGAAAAAGCGGCTCGTGCTGAGCGTAACGAACAATTCGCCGAATCCTTTGAAGGGCTCGGTCGCGCTCAATTCGAATGCATCGAAAGAACTGAAATACGCGGCAAGTTCGTCCACTTTTGATCTCAAGGCGCGCGGCGAGAAAACGGCGATCACCTTTGACGTCGAGATCCCGCCCGCGAAAGTTGCCGCATCGTTCGAGATCTATGCTCAGGCCTCGGTCGGCGGCGCGGTCTACTCCGACGAGATGCAGGCGATCGAGTATCCGCATATTCAGACGCACCGACTCTATTCGCGCGCCACGACGAAGGTCAACGTCCTCGATCTGAAGGTCGCGCCGGTTCGCGTCGGATACGTAACGGGCAGCGGCGACAAGGTTCCGCAGGCGATCGAACGGCTTGGACTCAACGTCAAACTTCTCGACGAAGACTATCTTTCGACCGGGGATCTGTCGCAGTTCGACACGATCGTCATCGGCATCCGCGCATCGCAGGTCCGGCCCGACTATGTCGCCAACAACGGGAGGCTCATCGAATTCGTCCGCAACGGCGGAACGATGATCGTCCAGTATCAGCAGCAGGAATTCGCGCGGCTCAATCTGACGCCGTATCCGGCGAAAATGGAATCGAACATCCGTACGGTCGATGAAACGGCGCCGGTGAAGATACTCCAACCGATGAATCCGGTCCTAAGCTATCCGAACAAGATCACCGACCGCGATTTCGACAATTGGGTCCAGGAGCGGAATCTTTATACTTTGACGGCTTGGGACGACAAATTCACGCCGCTGCTCGAAACCCACGACGAGGGCGAAAAGGAAAGCCTCGGCGGAATGCTCTACGCTGAGATCGGGAAGGGCAGATACGTTTACACGTCGTATTCGTGGTTCCGCCAATTGCCGGTCGGCAATCCCGGCGCATATCGCATTTTCGCGAATCTGCTGAGCCTGCCGAAAGCGGTCAAGAAATAGAACGAGCGCAAAGGTCCCGTTTGCCTTGAGCGTGCTCGCGAACGGGTGCGGTGAGGTCGATCTCCTAAATTCAAATGGCCCTACGGCGCGTGGCGCCGTTTGCAAGCGGGACGCTTGCGCTCCAATCCAAGAACAAAATGCAAGAAAAGTTTCCGGCCCGAAATTACAAAAAGAACGTACTTGAAGACTGCTTCATCGATGCCAAGGATTATTTCCTCGACGCCTACGTCGAGGTTGATTACGCGCATGCGGTGATGCTCGGCGAACAGGGAATCATCACGCCCGAAGAACAGCGTTTGATCCTCACGTCGCTTCGCGCTCTGGATTTCGAAGCGATCCGCCGGTCGGTGTATGACGGCACGTTCGAGGATCTTTTCTACTATCTTCAGCGGGAGATGACCGCGCTCTGCGGAGACGAAGATACGGCCGGCAAGCTGCACACGGCCCGCAGCCGCAACGACATCGACGTCACGATCTACCGGATCTATCTGCGTCCGAAATTGCTCGAACTCATCCGCGAAGCGAACGAACTGCGGACGAATCTGCTCGACCTCGCGGCGGCGAACCACGAGACACTGATCCCGGCCTACACGCACACGCAACCGGCCCAGCCGTCGACGCTCGCGCACTATCTTCTGGCGATGGCCGAGGTTTTGGGACGCGACATCAAGCGCCTCGGGAACGCGTACGAGAATATGAACTTCTGCCCGCTCGGCGCGTGCGCGATCACGACCACAGGTTTTCCGATCGACCGCCACCGCGTTTCTGAGCTTCTCGGATTCACCGCGCCGACCGTCAACGCTTACGCCTCGATCGCTTCGGTGGATTATTTTACAGAGATGCTCGGCGCAATGAGCGCCCTGCTCGTCAATATCGGGAAATTCTCGCAGGAGTTCCTGCTGATGGCGATGATGGAGTTCAACGTCGTGCGTCTGCCGGACGGTTTTGTCCAAGGCTCGTCGATAATGCCGCAGAAGCGGAATCCGGTCGCGCTTGAGCATATCCGCGCGCTCGCAAGCAAAGCGCTCGGCCAGAGCCTCGGTGTTTTCACGAGCATTCACAACACGCCCTTTGGCGACATCAACGACGTCGAGGATGATCTGCAGCCGCTTATCTACAACGCTCTCCGCGATGCGACGCGTTCGGTCTCGCTGTTTGCCGCGACGCTCAAATCGGCGAGTTTCAATCTGGACGTTCTTCGTGAACGGGCCGAGGCGAATTTCATAACCGTCACCGAACTCGCCGACTCGATCGTCCGGCGCGAGAACCTGCCGTTTCGCATCGCTCACAAGATCGTCGGCGAGTGCGTCAAAACAGCGTACACGGACAAGACGAAGATCACCTACGAAATGCTCCAGACGACCGCGCGGACGGTCGCCGGTCGCGAGCTTGCTTTCACCGAAGAAGAATTTGAACGAACTTTGACGGCCGAGTTCTTTGTGTCGATCCGGACGATCTATGGCGGCTCGGCGCCGTCCGAAACCCGGCGCGCGTTGGCGGTTCAGGTCGATTCGCTCGGTGAAGATCTCGAATGGCTCGGCGCGCGCAACGAAGCATTGGCATCGGCCGCCGCGAAGCTTCACTCGACCGTGGATTCGTTGATCGCATAGTGTCGAACCCGAAGTCGTTTGCGGCGGATTGATTTGCCCGGGTCGACTGATCAAGCGGATGCGACCGCGCAATCCCCGTCAGTTCGCAGCAACCCGGAAAACCTCGCCTTGAACCCGGATTATGCAATGGGAGTTTGCCCGCGAATATTCTCGAATCGGCGCCAAATAAAAATCCGGTCCAAAGCCTTGCGAGTGAACGGCGTTTTTTGAATTTGGCCCACAAATCGTTAAAAAGCGGTTTTTATACCGTCGGATCAGACGCTGTTTCGCGCGGATTCGCGAAGATTCGCGGGCAAAAGTCGCTAACACGTAATTTCGGTTGAAATCGGAAACCGGGAGCTTTTTCGCGTTTATCAGTTATTCCCCCGCTTGTTTCGTATGATAAGAAAGACCTTTGCCGCCAAACTCTTCGCCGCATTTTTGCTGATCAACGTCGCGACGCAACCGATCATTGCCCAGAAACGGTTTTACATCGCGCCGGACGACCATACCGACTACTTCTGGATCGCCGACGATGTCACATATCGCCAGTCTTTTCTGACGATGATCGATTACTATTTGAACAAAATGGACGCGACGGCCGGAAATCCATCGGATCAGCAGATGCGTTGGCAATGCGACGGCAGTCTCTGGATGTGGGAATACGAACGCAACCGCACGCCGCAGCAGTTCGACCGGTTCATCAATCGGATCCGCGACGGCCATATGAGCGTCCCGCTCAACGCGCTCGTGCTCGTCAACGGCGGCGCGCCGGCTGAGGCGGTTTTGCGCGGAATGTATTACCCCGGAATCATCGAACGGCGACATAACGTCCGATTCCCGATGGCGATCGCGATGGAGAATCAGACCCATCCGTACGGTCTTGCGTCGCTCTGGGCCGGCGCGGGCGCGAAATACAGTTGGAAAGGCGTCTGCGGATGCGCGACGGAAGTCACGCAACTCGAAAACCGTGATCGCGAGATCTACTACTGCGGCGGCCGCGACGGGAGCAAAGTGTTGATGAAGTGGCATTCGCTCTTTTACAATCCCGTGCTTTCTTCGGCGAACAAGAATTTCGGCGGTTATTCCGAAGCGTACGATCCGCTCGCGTCGATCCTGTTCGCCGAAAACAACACGAATTTTCAAACGAAGTATCCTTATCCGGTCGTCGGCGCGTTCGGCCGGGGATGGGACGACCTTGAATACACGAGCGACGAGTTCGTCACCGTCGCGCAACAGAACACGACGCCGAATCGCCGGATCATCGTTTCGAATCAAGAGGACTTCTTCCGGGATTTCGAAGCGAATTACGGCGGTCAGCTCGAAACCCACGCCGCCGCCTACGGCAACGAATGGGACGCGCTCGTCGCCTCGATGGCCGAAGTGTCGGCGCGCGTCAAACGCTCGACGGAGAACCTCCGCACCGCCGACGCGTTGGCCGCGATCGTCTCCCAAAGCAATCCCGCATTTATGAATTCGCGGCTCGCGGAGCGCGACAAGGCAATGATCGATCTCGGACTCTATTTCGAGCACGACTGGACGGCCGATGGGCCGATCGCGCGAAACGTGCGCGCCAACTGGAGCCGCCGCGTGGAAAACGAGATCACGTCGTATGTCGATAAACTCAATGCGGACGCAAAAGCGGAGCTTGGCAAACAGATCTCGCGCACCGGGAACGAACGGCGCTTTTTCGTTTTCAATCCGTTGAGCTGGGCGCGGACGGATTATGCCGACATACCGCTTCGTCCGCGCCAGAAAGTACACGTCGTCGACGTCTCGACCGGCCAGGAAGTCGCGTCGCAGGTCATCAATTACGGCAACCAGAGGTTCTTGCGGATCATCGCGGAGAATGTTCCGTCGGTCGGCTACAAGGTTTACGAGATCCGAAGCGGCGCCGGCGCGACCTTTCCAAACGCCGCGACCGCATCCGGCAACGTCATCGAAAACGGCGCTTACCGGCTGACTTTGGCGAACGACGGCGCGATCTCAAGTTTCGTCGATCGATCACGGTCCGACCGTGAGGTCGTGCGGCCAATCGGCGGCAAGCTGGTAAACGACCTCGGCGGAAACCGAACCGGCCGGGTCACGGTCGAGAACGCCGGTCCGGTCAGCGTCACCTTGCGCGCGATCTCCTCAAGCCCGGTCGAGCACACGACGCGCGTCACTTTCTTTCGCGATCTGAACCGCGTCGACGTTGACAACCGGATCACGCAGAATTTTGGCGACCTCAAGACCTGGAGCAATTCGTTCGAGATCAATTCTCCGGACGTCTGGCACGAAGAGGTCGGCGCAGTGATCCGCGCGAAACTGCTCGCTCAGGGCGGCCATTATTCGCCGAAGAACGCTCGGTATGACTGGTTGACGATGAATCATTTCGCGGACATATCGGACGGCGCTGCGGCGGATTTCGGCGTCACGGTTTCGAACCGCGACGCGTTCTTTATGAGGCTCGGCGACAGCAGTTCGCAGACGCTCGATACCGCGACGCCGCAGATCAACGTCCTCGCCGGCGGCCAGATCGACGGCCCGGCGCTGGGGATTCCGAATCAGGGCGGCGACTCTTTCTTTATGCAGCGTTTCGCTTTACGGACGCACGGCGCGTTCGATCAGAGGCAGGCGATGAGGTTTTCGCTCGAGCATCAGAATCCGCTGGTGACGGGAATGATCGACGGTAGCGGCACGATTGCCCGCCAACTGCCGGGATCGGCGTACTCGTTCCTTCAGATCTCGGATCCGGATGTGCTTTTGTGGGCGGTCAAGCCTGCCGAGGACGGCGTTTCGCGCGGCATCGTCGCGCGCGTCTGGAACCAATCGAATCTTCCGAAAAACTACTTTCTCGGCCTTTCAGTTCCGATCGTCGCGGCGGATCGCCTGACTCACATCGAAACCTTTATCCAGACCGCGAATGTCTCCGGCGGCCAGCTGAGCGCCGCGATCAACCAGCAGCAGATCCAGACCCATCTTTTGAAGGTCGCCAACTAAGCGTCGCGTTTAGCCTCCAACCGCCTCGTGAAGCGTTTTCAAACCGGCCCGGACGTCGGCGCCGAAATGGATTCGCAACGCGCGCCGTCCGCGGTCGAGAAGCACCTGGAAATCTCCACGGGCCTGGGCTGCCTTGACGACGCCGAACGTATACTTCTGTCCCGGAACCGGCAGGTCGACGGCGTCGTCTGAAGTGACCTGGAGAAACACACCGTTGTTCGCGCCGCCCTTGAACGCCTGTCCGGTCGAGTGCAGAAAACGGGGGCCGAACTGCATCGATGTCGCAACGCGGTATCTGTTCAATATCTCGTGACGCAGTTTCTCGAGATCGACGAAATTGCCGAAATCCATTTCAAGATACGCGAGCAAGGCGAGATAGTCGCCCGGTCCGCAACGTTCGAAATGCGCCTTGAGATAAGACTTGACCGAACGTTCTTCGATCAAACCGTCGAGCTCGGCGACGTTTTTCGCGTCTGAGAACAGTTTGATCCCATCGGCTTCGAAAAATGGCGTTTCATCCGGCAACGAGCCGGATGCCTCGTACGCCTCGGTGATCTTCCGCGCCTCGATCTTCGCCGATTCGACGTCCGGTTGGTCGAACGGATTGATTCCCATCAACGCGCCCGCGACGGCGGTCGCGAATTCCCAGCGGAAAAACTCCTGGCCGAGGTTCATACGGCCTTCGGATTCGATCGTTATCACCGCCTGTCCGTTTCTTTTGATCTCTTCGACCAAGTTGTCCTGAGTCGGATCGTAACTTTGTTTGCTTCGGAAATAGACGAATATCCGATCGTCGCCGTAGATGATCGAATCGACCGAGCTTTTGCGATCGATCGGGATGATCGAAACGCCGTTTTTCCCGAGCGACTCGGCGACGAGCTGTTCGAGCCAGGCGCCGACGGATTTCTTGGACGGCGAGGCGATCAGCAAAAGTTTGTCGCGGCCCTGCCGGTGGGCGACCCCGAGAGCGATCCCGAGCGCCGCGCCCGGATTCGTTTGCGCATTCGCGTCGCGGCATGCCTCGACCATTTCGTTCGTGTTCGTTAAAAATTCTTGAACATCGATGCCCAACGCGCTGGCGGCGGTCAAACCGAAAACGCTCAACGCCGAGAATCGTCCGCCGATCTGCGGCTCGCCGTAAAAAATGCGCCGGAAACCGTCGCGTTTGGCGACCACTTCCATTTTGGATCCCGGGTCGGTGATCGCGACGAAGTGGCTGCCCGCGTTTTCGGCGCCGACCGTTTCGCAAACGCGTTTGTAAAAATACTGTTTGAAACAGTTCGGCTCGAGGGTCGAACCTGACTTAGAAGCGACGATGAACAGCGTCTTCGACAGGTCGAGTTGTCGGTCGAGCGATGCGACCTGGGCCGGCACGGTCGAATCAAGCACGTGAAAATTCGATTTTCCGAACGTTATCGAAAGAACTTCCGGACACAGCGACGAACCGCCCATTCCGAGCACGACGATGTCGTCGAACGTTGCCGCGTCGGCCGCGAATTCGACATACTTCGCGGTGTCGGCCAGCTCGTGGCCGACGATGTCGAGCCAGCCGAGCCAATTCGATTCGTCGGAATTGGTCCAAACGGCCGCATCCTTCGCCCAGATCCGCGCGACGCGGGCGTCGTTGGTCCAATCGACGATCGCTGCGCGTACGGCCGCGTCCAATTCCGAAGGCAATGAAAAACTGTATGAATTAAGCATTGCTTTCGATTATAACAAGAAACCGCGCGCAGGAAACATCGGTCGGCCGCTGTTGCGCTGACGAAAAGAATTGCACGACAATTTTCGGATAGATTTTCGTATCGGGCTTTCCTAAACTGTTGACTATGGAAAACGAGATCCGCTGGATGGCGGTCAAAACAAACGATGGACGATTCGACGGCGCGTTCGTTTATGGGGTCCGGTCGACCGGGATCTATTGCCGGCCGTCCTGTTCCTCGCGTCTGCCGAAGCGGGAGAACGTCGAGTTTTTCAGCGACGCCGCGAACGCCGAATCAAGGGGATTCCGCGCTTGTCTCCGGTGCCGGCCAGCGTTGGAAGCGCCTTCGCCCCAGGTCGCCAAGGTGATCGAAGCGGCGGAACGCATCGAATCGGAAGAAACGATCTCACTTGATTCGCTCGCCGCCGAGGCCGGAATGAGTTCGGCGCATTTTCAGAAACTCTTCAAGGAACTGGTCGGAGTCTCGCCGAAGAAGTTCGCCGAAGCGAAACGGCTGGAACGGTTCAAGAAAGGCCTGCGCGACGGCAGCGGCGTGACCGGTGCGATGTACGACGCCGGATTCGGTTCGAGCAGCCGGCTCTATGAGAAGGCCGCGGAAAAACTTGGGATGACGCCGAAGACTTACGCGAGAAAAGGCAAAGATATGAAGATCGAGTACACGGTTGCGGATTGCAACCTCGGAAAAATACTGGTCGCGCGGACCGAAAAAGGCGTCTGTGCGGTGGCTTTCGGCGACGAAGAATCAAAGCTGCTCGCGGACCTGGTTGCCGAATTCGGCAACGCGGAGATAAGCCCGGCGGGCGACCGATTGCGCGAAACGGTCGACGCGGTCCTCGCAAACCTTTCCGGTTCGAACCGCTCGATCGACCTGCCGCTCGATCTGCGCGCGACGGCGTTCCAGATGCGCGTCTGGGACGAGCTGCGGAAGGTCCCGTATGGCGAAACCGTTTCGTATCAGCAGATCGCCGAGCGACTCGGCAACCGCAACGCCGTTCGCGCGGTCGCGCGAGCATGCGCGACGAATCGCGTGGCGTTGGTCATCCCTTGCCACCGCGTGGTTCGTTCGGACGGCGAACTGAGCGGCTATCGTTGGGGCGCGGCGCGAAAGAGCTTGATACTTCGAAACGAGAAGGAGTATTCGAAATGAATTTCAAATTCGAGCCCATAAGCGTGGATGTCGCCCGTTCGGTCCGCGACGAAAAGATCTCGCCGCAGTACAGTCATCCCGCGTTCACGGAGATCGCCACCGGTTACGGTCCGTGCCGGCATTGCTTGCGAAAGTTCGAAGAGGGAACCGAGGAACGAATACTGTTTACCTACAATGCGTTCGAGGGATTGCTCGACATCCCGCTTCCTGGCCCGGTTTTTATCCATCTCCGCGATTGCAAACGCTATTCGACGGATGGCTTCCCGCCGGAACTAATTGATCTGCCGCTGCTTTTTGAAAGTTACACTGCGGACGGAACGATCGCCTCGACCGTCGCGATCGATGCCGCGGCACCGGAAGATCAGATCGCCGAACTGCTCGCGGATGATTCGACCCGGTTCATCAACATCCGAAACGCCGAGGCAGGTTGTCACGTCGCGAATATCTTTCGAAAATGAGCCCCGGGCTTTGTTTGGCGCTCGAAACAAATCGGGCTAAGATTCGCATATGCGAATTGTCTTTCTGCTTGTGCTCGTAATCGCGCCGATCTTGTCGGCGCTCGCGCAGGGGTGCTCCGAAACGGCGAAGATCGTTCCGCCGGCGATCACCGAGGCCGCCCGAAAGGTTTACGAAGCAAAGCAAGCGGAGGCCGAAGCCGAAGTCGCGCGAAACCCGAAAAATGCCGACGCACACGTTTGGCTCGGTCGGCGGACAGCGTATCTCGGGCGATATCGCGAGGCGATCGGAATCTTCACGCGCGGCGCTGAAATGTTTCCGAAGGACGCGCGTTTCCTTCGTCATCGCGGACATCGTCTGATCACGCTTCGATGTTTTGACGATGCGGTCCGCGATCTTGAATCTGCGGCGAAGCTCGTCAAAGGAAAGCCGGACGAGATCGAGCCCGACGGATTGCCCAACGCGCGTAACACCCCGACCTCGACGCTCCAGTCGAACATCTTTTACCACCTCGGGCTCGCCTTTTATCTCAAGGGTGACTTCAAAAGGGCGCTGAAAGCGTACCGGAAATGCGTCGCGGTTTCGACAAACCCCGACATGCTTGTTGCAGCCAAGCACTGGGAGTATATGACGCTCCGGCGTCTTGGTCGGGTGCGCGAGGCCGAACGTTCGGTCGTCGGCATCGGTGACGCTCTCGACATCATCGAGAACGATGACTACTACAAAATGGTCAAGCTTTATCAGGGAAAGATCCCAGCCGACGAACTGGCGCGTTCAATGAGTGCGGACGCTGACAGTCTCGGCAGTGCGTCGCTCGGGTACGGACTCGGGAATTGGTATCACTATATCGGCGAGACGGAAAAAGGGATTCGAATCTTCCGGATGGTCATCGCCGGCAACCAGTGGGCGAGTTTCGGCTACACCGCTTCGGAGGCGGAACTCGCAAGACCGGTGACGAAAAGCAAACGCCGATGACCGGAACGGGCCGCGGGAAATTCCGAGTCTGATTTGCTACACTTATCTGGGAAAAGTGAGTTAATTAGCCACACTTCTGCGGGTATTTGTGATCCCGGGAGCTACAAAGAAATGCTCGGATTCTTTCTCCAATCAGGCGATCTCTCGTTCGTCGCGGTGTTGGTGATCGTCGCGGCGGTCATCGTCATTTTCTTCGGTGCTTTGATTCTCGGATTTTGGGTCGCTATCCGGTTTAAGCGAAGGCACGGACGCCGTTGGGCGGCGACGGCCCGCGAACTGGGTTTCGAACTCCAACCGGCGCAATACAGGTTGTTCAGCTCATTGATTTCAGATGGCGAATCGATTGCGCAACCGATGCGCGGGATGTTCGGCGGTCGCGAGGCGGTCGTTTCCGTCCGCCGGGAGCACTTCACCAGTCAAACGACGGGAATGCGGCGCGGACGGGTTACCTATCACACTTGCTGCAACGTTCGTTTTCGGAATCCGAGAGGCGTTGAGTTTTTGATCAAGCCGCGCAAGATGTTGGATTGGGTGCTCGAAGGCCAGAAGACGCTGACGCTCGGCTATCCGCAGTTCGATGAGGCGTACTGCGTCGAGAGTTCAGCGCCTCAGCAAGCTTTTCAAGCACTCGCGTTCCGGGCACCCGACAATGTCGCCGTAGCCGAGCAACTTGTACGATACTCGGGATCGGATTGGGGCATATGTGCCGGAAATTTCGAAATCTTTGCAGAAAAGCCCGGGATAGTGACGGACACCGAGGAGATCCGCAAGGTCTTGTCGATGCTCTCGGATATCGCCGCGCGACTCGAGCTTGGCCTCAAATGAGACTTAACGACCGATCCAGCGCATCAACATCTCCTCTTGCCTGAACAAGGCGTTCTCCGCTTTCTCACCGCGCGTCAAGGGCATTTTGAAAAAGATCGAAAGCTGTTCCTGTATGCCGCCTTCGCCCCGATCGTGCGCAAGATCGAGACAGCGCGCGATCTCGATCGCCAAAGGCGCGGCGAGGATCGAATCCTTGCAGAGGAAATTGACCTTGAGCTGCATTTGGCGGCCCATAAAGCCGACGAGATCGATATTGTCCCAGGCTTCCTTGTTGTCGCCGCGCGGACGATAGTATCGAATGTCGACGATGTGATCCTCGACCTCGTAACCGAGAATATCGTCGAGCAGGGAACTCTTGGTCTTCACTTTCGACGCGAGCGACCCCGCGTTCGAAAGCGCGAAACCGTCGCGATTGCCAAGAATGTTCGTCGAAAACCATCCTTCGACCTTCAGGGCGCGCGTTTTGAACGCCGGCGCGAGGACGCTCTTGATCATCGTCTGCCCTGTTTTGCCGTCCTTTCCGGCGATCGGAACGTTGTTCTTGTCAGCAAACTCGATGAGCGCCGGAATGTCTGCAGACACCGACGGCGTGAAGTTGCCGTACGGAACGCCTTCAGCGATCGAGGCATAGGCATAGATCATCGCCGGACTGATCTCGGCAGAATCGTCGTCGAGCGCCTTTTCAAATCCCGCCAACGAATTGAAGATCTCGTTGCCCTCGTCGGCAAGTCGTTCGGTCGAAGCGAGGTTGATGACGACGACACTGCCGCATTCGGATCTGAAATCGCGCAGATTCTGACGGATGGAGTCGATCGTTGACCGGTGCGAACCTCGCGTCACCGTGTTGTCGCCGTCGATATTCGCAAGAAAGTCCTTGTTCGCCGCCGCGCGCCAGGGTCTGATCGCCCGAAGGTTGTCTTCGACCGCGACGAATTGCTTGTGCGTCAGGACATCGTGTTCTTCGGCGGCCTTGGCGAGATGCTCGCCGAAAAGATCCCAACCGGCGAATCGAATATTCCGGTAATCCGCGAGTCCGCCATCGACTTCCGCGAGCGGCAGACCGGTCGTGTCAATGAGACCATTTTTGAGAAGCTCGATGCCGGCGACCATCGTCGTTCCGACCGCGCCGCCAAGACCGATCACTGCAATGCCAAGAGTTTTGCTGTCCATAGAAACCTTGATTTTACAATAGAATGGTGACGAATCAGTAGTTCAAACGGCGCCGGTCGCCTCGGTTTTTCGAGTCACGAGATAAACGCCGACGAAAACGAGGATCGACGCCACGAAAAGGCGAATCGAAAAATGTTCGTCAAGGAAGATGATCGCCGAAACGAATCCGATGAGCGGCTGAAGATAAACATAGACAGCAACCACCGACGGTTCGACGCGCGAGATCGAAAAGGCGCTGAAATAATAGGCAAGGATCGTCGGGAAGATCACGAGCGCGGCGGCGAACCCCCAAGACGCGCCGGAAACGGATCCGAGATCGACACCCGACAATGAGAAAAGCCCGATCGGCGTCGTCACGATACTGCCGAAAATGAAGAGCCAGACGATCGATTTCAATGCCCCATAGTGAGAGATGAGCTTTTTCGAGATCGCGACATAGAACGCATAGCAGAGACTGTTGAGCACGATCAGGATATCGCCCTGCGTCGTTTCGGACGAAAAACTCGCGCGACTCGGATCAATGAGGTAAACGACGCCGACGGCCGCCACTGAAATACCTGCGACTTTGCGCCACGTCAACCGGTCGTTGCCGATCAAAACACTGATCGCGATCGTGAAAATCGGAATCGTCACCGAAAGCAGTGAGGTGTTTGCGGCTTTCGTCAGCGAGAGTCCCTTGAAGAACAGCAATTGGTTGAGCGCGATCCCGACGAACGCAAAAAAGGCGAAATGCAGATAATGCGAACGTTCGTCGAGCCGCAGCGTCCCTCGAAGCCGTTGAAGGACGAAGAACGCAAGCGCCGCACCGCCGACGCGGAAGCCGACCAGCGCGAACGGCGGAAAAGCAAGCAGCGCGAATTTCCCGAGCACTGTCGCCGTTCCGAACATCAACTGCGTCAGCAACAACGCGGCGATCGCGTAATGATCCGTTTTGTTTGATTCGTCAGACATCAAAGTCGTTAATGCTAACAAATTCGCGGGGAAAATACGAAGAACAGAACGCGCCTTGCTGTAATCCTGGCGAACCGCGTCCGTGCTTGTACATCGCCGGCCGCGCGGAGATGTTTCCGCGCGTCGCCGTCGGTCGCGCTTTCGATCGCGCCTGCGACGGCCTTCAGGGATTTTTCGAGTTCCAGCGCGTTGCTGAGCATCTCGTCGTCGGTTTCGCTTTCAAGATCAGCGTTTGCGATATCGTTCCAGAACCGGAACGAGACGATCGCGGCCGACTTGAACTCGTCGAGCGCCTCGGCCCAGAGGGCGAGGATCCGAATCGCGTAGCGATGTCCTGAATTTCGCCGTGGGTTTCAACACACGGGAACTCGTGAATTCGTATCTCGTCGCGTCAGCGACGGCTGATTCGGGTCGTCGCTGACGCGACGCGCGGCCCTTTTCGAAGCTTACCGTGGGTTGAAACCCACGGTTAATTCTGCCGCCGCTGACGCGGCTTGATGACTGTTGCCCGGTCACCGTGGGCTTACGCGCCACGGCTAAACTCTGCCGCCGCTCTGCGGCTTGTTGACGCATACGGGCCACGTATCCGTACCGTCGCGGATTCCGCGTCCCTTTGGCGGCGACGGTCAGCGGGAACGCGGCTGACAACTGACTCCCTTGGGCGGCGGCGTTTTCTTTCGACATAACTTCTTCCTCTTCTGTGTTGGATTCAGGGAGCGCGCGGGATGCGCGTTTTTCGGCAAGCCCACACATTTGGGATTGCGGATTTTGGATTTTGGATTGACGGAGATTGCCGGTCCAGCGATGGTCCGGATCGAAACTCGCAGTTTCGGCCAATCCAAAATCGAAAATCCAAAATCCAAAATCCGTTGATGCCCTTGTTGCGTTTCGGATTCGGGGACTTGTCGCGGACAAGGACGGTGACCGACGCCCCGAGCTTCGTGCCCGAGCCGATCATCTGCCAGGTCTTCACGGCCCGCTCGTTGTCGGTCTGGACCTCGACGAGATACTCAAGACAATAGACCTCGCCCGAACCTCCGCCGACGAGATCGGCGGTCTTCTTCTCTACCGTCGCTTCGGCCACGGTTCCGAAGACATCCTCCGGAACGTTGGTCGAGTGGTTCATGAACATCACCGTCCCGACCGCCGATGATTTCATCTGCTCAAGAGCCTTCTGCGACATGACGTCGCCGACAAGATCCTCGGCATTCGAAGACGCGGTCAGCCGGCAGTACTTCCGGCCGTCCTTCTCGAAGGCCTTCAGTACCGAGTCCGAAAGAAACTTGAATTTGATCTCAACGTCTTCGGTTTTGTGGTCTTTATGCAAAATGCTCATCGGATTTCGACTCCGATGAGCATTCTAGTTCTCGCGATTTTCTTATTGTTTATGGCATCGTCCCGGACCTTGCATAACCTAGTCCGTTAAGCTTCAAAATTGAACTTTCTCTGTTCTGTCCGAGGTATGTGCTTATGCACCTTGATGACTTTGTACCCTTTGTTTTCGTAGGTGTTAATGGTCGGGTTGAATTCTCTTTGAATTTCCAGATCAACGAGCAGCACATCGCTGCCAAAACCCTTCATCAGTTGTTGACGCCGAAATTCGAAATCCGCGATACATATACTCGCTTGGAAGCCCGGGATCAAAACTCTGCCGAATCACATTTAAGGAGACAGATTCGACCTCCGACGTTTTTTCCGGCAAGACGCGTGGTATGAGCTTTGCGAGACTTTCAAATTCACTCTTGTCGGCAACGACAAGTTCGTCCTGTCGGCAGTCGTCAAGTCGGCTACACATCGATTTCAATGTATTCCTTATCCTTCACCTTGTACAAGTATCCTTTGCGCACGATCCAGCCCCCTTTCTTTATCTTCGTGATCCTGTTCAGGAGTTGCTTGAATGTGATCTCCGAAAACTCGAGTTTCTGCTCAATCCTGCGAAGGAGGCTATCGCCAAATGCCCGGTTATTTGTCCAGACGAATTTGTTCTCGGTAAGAAACCTCTGAAGTTCCGGCAATTCGCCGACTTTGTTTCGTATCAGTCCAACGGGCCGGTTCGATTCGAGATTGAAACTGCTTATCTTCAGCTCCATCAGCCTTTCCAATCTCTCGTCCCGGCCTTCTGTCGGGAATATATTGACGACGCCGTCTTCGATCTCCCATTTGTAGTTCTCCATCTGTTTGACCACCTGATCGAGCACCGATTTCAGCGGTGCGTTCTTTACATTCAATGTGAAGCAATGTTTCTCGCACCGATACGATCTGCTGGTGAAAGTGGGTTTGCGCGAAAGGTCAGGGAACTGCGTTGGGAACAGGAATTCCATATGGTCATTGTCCAACTTCGAACCTTCATAACCGATCTGAACGTCGAAATAGTAGATCAGGTGGAAAAACACCTCGCCCAGCGATTTCCGCTCCAACGCGAGTGTAATAGGCTTCTCAGCCAAATCCACTTCGACGGCCTGTCCAATGACGGAACCGCATGCGGCCATTAACAGCGAAACTCCAAGCATCAATTCAAATACAAATCTCATACATCCTCCAATCGAACTTTCCAGCAATCGACATACGCTAACGATTCCTTGAGATTCCGGTTGGCTCACTTTTTCAGATTCTTCAAATCACAAATTTTCGACGTAACCATTTGTTGTATTTCAAGAAAAGTGCTTGTTTTGTTCGAGGCGACGTTGAGTTCTTCAGTTCCAACGATGTTCCAACCCCATTTTTTCTTTTTCAAGAAAGCCGATACGCCCGGAATATCGTTGAAATAGCCAATTGCCAATTCGACACACCGGAGATTCTTGGTTCGAATCGTGGCAGGAGCCAACCGCTTACGATACCGGGGCGGATCCGTTTCTTTGATCGGGACGGCTATCGTAATTCGGTCGGTGTATTCGACTCCCGGATCGAGCTTGATCAGCAACACTCCACGATTGTCCAAATAGACGAAGTAGGGCGGATCCTCGTAGACGCGGCTGGAAAGGACCAGCGTGGAGAGATTATCACCATCCAACGATCGGTAAAATCCAATCTCACCACTTAGCGTCGTGGGCTTCGTTGCCACGTAGATCGCAGACTGCGTATCGTTCCGGACTGAATAATTCACTTGCATTGACTTCGCGCTAAACTCAACGACTGAAATGCTTAACGAAACGATCCCAGAACTCTGCTGAGCCGGCACCGAGGAGCTTGGCATCAAAATTAAACAAGCCCAAAACGAAATTATCAGCACTATTCTTCGCATTGTTCTCTCCCAAACAAGACTTATTATGAACTTTGACTTCGGCTTCTACGGTCTCATCATTTGCTTTTCCTCGGAATCACCTTTAGTCCCTTAAATTCGTCAACGGCGCTAATGGGTTTCCAGGATTTCCGTAGATAATATGCCGCCCTTGCAGCATAACCGAGTTGCGCTCTCAACTGATTCTCGGTTATGTCAAGATCCTCGTTATAAGCGAATCCAACGGCCCTTTGTTCAGCAGAATTCACGCTCTCTTCAAAAGCTTGACGGCCTTCTTCAAAACAATGGTTTGCACCAATCAGCGGTGCACTTTCACCGCGACCCGTGTTGAAAGCATGAATAAGCTCATGACCCAGTGCGATTGCAGGATCAATGTATCGACTCGATATGTGTCCGTCCCTTTCACGTTCGGGAACAAGTTGACGATAATTGGGATCCCATTGAATCATCGACGCACTTGGCAGCCCCAGCGCAACATCTGTCGGGATTGGCTTTCCGTCGCGGAGCGGCGTGGTCGTGACTTCATTTCGATGATTGACTACAATTGTCACGTTCTGCCCCATTGAGACAACCCCAGAAAGCAATCTTGCACCCGCAGAGGATTGAAGTGGGCCTCCGTAGATGATTCGTCCGGCTTTCGTAACGAAAGTCCCCGGAGCAATCTTCGAAATTTGCGTTTGTAAGGCTTTTCGGTCGTTTTTCGTCAGCGGAATCTGCTTTCCGGTTTCATCCTCGCTCATCGCGACCACTTTCCCAGATTGACCGATTTGAATAAATCCACCATTTTCACTGAATAAGCCGATCAGTCCGAAGCTTGGGCCGTTGGATCCTTGACATCGCGTTCCGCAGGCGCCGGTTGTTTCGGCGATCAACCCGAGCGGATCGGTGAACTTGTACGGCGAATTGAGGACATAAGAGTAACGGTTAAACGTCTGCGGGTTCTTGACGTTGGCCGAGGCGGTCAACGGGTCGACCGAGGTGTAGCGGCCGTGTTTCGGGTTGTAGTATCTCGCCTGGGCGTGCGTTGTGGCCCGATTCTTCGTCCTTTTCGTAGCCGGTGTAGCCTTTCCGCGTCTCTGGAACTTCGTCGTAGCCGAGGGCGACCTCGGGCGTATTTCAAAGAACGGTGATTTTTTCAGGGCGCAATCAACGGACGACCAATCCAAAATCCAAAATCGCAAATCCAAAATCGCAAAACGGCCACGATACTCAAGGCACTTAGTACCAACTTAATCCGCTTCCCTTGAGTGGATCCAACTTCAATTCGCGGGCCTTTCCTATTCCAATCTCTTCAACTTTTTGAAACCATTTCCGATAACTTTCGAAGGCTACTTTGGCTTGAGCGTCCGTGTTCTTCTCCGGACGACCATCGGCATACACTAATGCGACGCCATCCGCGTGCTTATACGTTCCCGTGAAAAGCTCGGAGATCGTGTAAAGGGCGCAGATTTCGACGGTAGTCTCGGGAAGCTGTGCTGAAACCCCAAAATGTGTGGCTCCCATGAATGCACCACGCGACTTGTCGCCTTCAAGTGTCAGAAGGCAACGAATTCCGCTCAAGACGACAGCCGGGTCATTCCTGTCCGGTGCCTCGTTCTTGGACCTCACGTTTTTTACACCAACGGATTCGAACCAATAACTGCATTCCTGACTCCGAACGGAGGTTGCCGAAAGAAAAACGATGATTGCCGGCAAAAGCGACACCACGAGACGATTTAACTTGTACATACTCCTCCTTTCTCTATTTTTTTTGTCTAGATCTCTTTGTCCAAACGGCTAGCGTAGCACTTGATTCCCAAGCTGTTCCGGGCCCGACACCCGCCTTTGCATTTGAGTTTAACGGATTCAGCCCATTCTTCGATTGTACAGTGGTTTCATTCTGATACCGCACGCTGTGTTCGTATGCACCGTTCTTTTCATAGAGTCCAATATCACCTTCGCGAGGAGTCTCATTGGATTCAAGCTCACGGAACCCAAGCTGGACGAGCTTATCGGCATTCTTTCCACTAATCGCCTCCGGGGCAATCCATACTTCCCCATTAGCAAAGGTATTTCCATGACAATTTGATCGGTTATCGAGATTGGCTGCCTTGCCAGCTTTCTTAACCCGTTCCTTTAGATCAGAAATCTGACCCTTCACAAGCTTCTTATCATCTTTGGACGCTGCTTTGATCTCATTACCCTCGCTGTCAACGATCTTATACTCAACTGGGCCGCGACGCTGTGATGCGTCAATTTCTACGTCGCCAATTTTGTAGTAGCCATAAGCAGCATTCCAATT
Source organism: Acidobacteriota bacterium (assembly GCA_016715115.1). Taxonomy (NCBI): domain Bacteria; kingdom Pseudomonadati; phylum Acidobacteriota; species Acidobacteriota bacterium. The sequence goes on along the minus strand of JADKBM010000011.1, from coordinate 1,361,636 downwards.
GATTTCAATAAAGGCAGTTCTCCCATCGATAATGACCGCCTTTCCGAGCATTTTCTCCGTCGATTGACTAACGTAACGAAAAATACCAGTGTGTGTCTCATTAAATCCCTCGACCCCCTGGCTGTCTGGAGTCGGCGCTGACTCGTCGAACCACGAACCATCGAGGTGTCCGCCGAAATCGCAATTCGAGGCGGCCGCCGAACAATAGCTTCCGCCGGAATTGTTGACAAATCCGGGTATCAATCCAAGCGGATCGGTGAACTTGTACGGCGAATTGAGGACGTAAGAATAGCGGTTGAACGTCTGCGGGTTCTTGACGTTGGCCGAGGCCGTCAGCGGGTCGACCGAGGTGAAGCGGCCGTGTTTCGGGTTGTAGTATCTCGCCTGGGCGAAATCGAGGCCCGATTCTTCGTCCTTCTCATAACCCGTATAGCCTTTCCGAGTCTCGGGAACCTCGTCGTAGCCGAGGCCCGAGGTGCGTTTGTTGAACTCGACCTCTTCGCCGAATGCCATCCAGTCGGTTCGTCTGATCACCTCGCCGTTCTGGTTTGTCACCACCCGCGGGCTGCCCAGATGATCTGCTGTCAAATAACTTACCTGCGCCGCCGGGGCCGGATCGGCAGTTGCCCACGCGGTGTATTCCGCCACAAGTTGCCCGCTTCCATCATAAACGAACACGGTCGTCTCGGTCGATGAAATCTTCCTGACCCTGCGTCCCTCGCCGTCGTATTGATAGATGGCGTCGGGCGTTTCCGAGTTGTTCGCCGGTCCGAAAAGCTTTGTCTGATGGTTTTCGGCGTCGTAGACGAACCGCCGGTTCTCGGCATCGACGGTGAGGTTTCCGGCGGGATCGTAAGTATGGCCGTTGAGCCGGTTAGTCGAAGTGCTCGCCGAAGGATTGGTGACCGTGTTTGAAACCGAAATCGTCGTCGTGTTGGCGGCGTCGAACGTTCTGTTCCCGAACCGGTCATAGTCGAACGTCTGCTTCCAGTTGGTCGAGGTCCCGATCTTTTCTTCGGCCGATTTCAAACGGTTGAAATCGTCGTAGAATGCAGTCTTAATCCTTCACTTCTGGCAATTCGTCGCCCCCGCGTTGATCAGTAAGGTCTCAATATCCCTATACCCCTTATCAACCGCGACATCGAGAGCGGCTCTTATTTCTCCAGTTCCGCCATTGGACGATATGCAGACATCGGCGCCTTTCTCGATCAGCAACTTCACTACTTCGGAATGGTTGTAAAAGACGGCCGCCATCAATGGAGTCTTTCCCCAACTGTCTCCCTTGTCCAACCGCGCACCATTCTCGATCAAGAACTCGGCGATCTCTTTATGTCCACGCATCGCCGCTGTATACAACGGCGGAAAACGGTGCGAATACCAGCCGTTGACGTTTGCGCCCGAACTTAACAGATACTTGATCCGATCAAGATCGCCGTCAATAATCGCGTTATCGAGCTTTTCGTGAAGATCCGTACAACGAAGATATTTCGGCGTATAGCCCGGATCGTCCTCATACCGCTCGCCGTAATATTCAGCCGGACATTTGTTAGGATCGTCTCGATCCGGAGAAGGCGACGCGGCCACCCGATCTGGTGAATTGTTCGAATCGGTTGTGGTCACAACGGTGCACTGATCGCAACCGATCATTGACAGCGCCAAGCACGCGAGCATAATTGTCACGGTTATAACAGTTTTGAATGTCATGTTTCACCTCACGGTTTTCCTGCGTAACGCCGGACAGTTCGCGGCTCATGCCCTCTCGACATTGCCGAATCAAGAAAGGACAGCGTCTGGGCAATCGGAGTACCGTCAACTCCGCCACCCGCGTAAACGACTATTCCACCGCCGATGTAGATTGCTGAATGACCGCTTTCAGGCGGATTATTGCTTCGGTACGCCACAATGTCGCCCATTCTAAGCGACCCGTCTGTGACGACTGGTATGTTTCGCAGTCTCTGGACATCTCTGCTATCCCCTAACCAGTTGGCCGCCGGATACTTGCCGCCAACCAATGGATAGCCGGTTTTGCCCAAGACCGCCGCTCCACTCGTTGCATTGTTGATGGTTATTCCAACAAAAAGATTACATTTGTTTCCGGAGTAGGGCCCCCCGGTTGCATTCAGGGAGGTCTCGTCTCTGTAGTCAGTATCCCCGATGTGATTTATCGCCTGAATTGCTATGTTTAGCCCAACATCATTGTTATGCCCAGCTTCGATCCGGTTCAGGATTTCCGCTTTTGCCGCAGTCAGCGCTTCACCCAAATCGGTGATTGAACTGAAACCAAAAAATGAGCTTTTCTCCGCAGCAATGAGTTCATCCAATTTAGCGATCGCCTTCTCCTGATCAGGTGACATTGGCGGAGGAGGTGGTGGTGGTGGCGGAACCTGCGACTGCATTTCGCCGGAACCAGCTGACTCGATGCCCGTTTGCGGCTCGCTCGCTGAACTGCCGGCACTATCCTGAGTCGGCGCTGAGTCGTCGAACCACGAACCATCGAGGTGTCCGCCGAAATCGCAATTCGAGGCGGCAGCCGAACAATAGCTTCCGCCGGAGTTGTTGACAAATCCGGGTATCAACCCCAGCGGATCGGTAAACTTGTACGGCGAATTCAGGACGTAAGAATAGCGGTTGAACGTCTGCGGGTTCTTGACGTTTGCCGAGGCTGTCAGCGGATCGACCGACGTGAAGCGGCCGTGTTTCGGGTTGTAGTATCTCGCCTGGGCGTGCGTTGTGGCCCGATTCTTCGTCCTTTTCGTAGCCGGTTTAGCCTTTCCGCGTCTCTGGAACTTCGTCGTAGCCGAGGGCGACCTCGGGCGTATTTCAAAGAACGGTGATTTTTTCAGGGCGCAATCAACGGACGACCAATCCAAAATCGCAAATCCAAAATCGCAAAACGGCCACGATACTCAAGGCACTTAGTACCAACTTAATCCGCTTCCCTTGAGTGGATCCAACTTCAATTCGCGGGCCTTTTCGATACCGATCTCTTCAACTTTTTGAAACCATTTCCGATAACTCACGAAGGCTTCTTTGGCTTGAGCGTCCGTGTTCTTCTCCGGGCGACCATCGGTATAAACTAATGCGACGCCATCCGCGTGCTTATACGTTCCAGTGAAAAGATGCGAGATCCTGTAAAGGGCGCAGATTTCGACGGTAGTCTCGGGAAGTTGTGCTGAAACCCCAAAATGTGTGGCTCCCATGAATGGACCAATCGACTTGTCGCCTTCAAGTGTCAGAAGGCAACGAATTCCGCTCATGACGACAGCCGGGTCATTCCTGTTCGGCGCCGCGTTCGTGGGCCTCACGTTATCCACGCCTGCCCATTGGAACCAATAATCGCAATCCTGACTCCGAACGGAGGTTGCCGAAAGAAAAACGATGATTGCCGGTAAAAGCAATATCATGAGACGACTTAATATGTACATACCTCTCCTTTCTCTATTTTTTTTGTCTAGCTCTCTTTGTCCAAACTGTGAGCGTGGCGCTTGACTGCCAAGCTGTCCCCGAACCGACACCCGCCTTTGCATTTGAGTCTAACGGATTCAGCCCATTCTTCGTTCGTACAGTGGTTTCATCCTGATACCGAACGCTGTGTACGAATGCACCGTTCTTTTCATAGAGTCCAATATCTCGTTCTGCAGGAGTCTCATTAGCGTCAAGCTCTCGGAACCCAAGCTGGACGAGTTTTTCGGCATTTTTTCCACTAATCGCCTCCGGGGCAATCCATACTTCCCCATTAGCAAAGGTATTTCCATGACAATTTGATCGGTTATCGAGATTGGCTGCCTTGCCAGCTTTCTTAACCCGTTCCTTTAGATCAGAAATCTGACCCTTCACAAGCTTCTTGTCATCTTTGGACGCTGCTTTGATCTCTTTACCATTTTCGTCAACGATCTTATACTCAACTGGGCCGCGTCGCTGTGATGCTTCAATGCTTACGTCGCCAATTTTGAAGTAGCCAAAAGCAGCATTCCAAACGATTTCTATATAGGCAGTTCTCCCATCGATAGTGACCGCACTTCCCAAGATATCCTCCGTCGATTGTCTATCGTAATGAAAAATACCAGTGTGTGTCTCATTAAATCCTTCGCTCTCTGGAGTTGGCGCCGATTCGTCGAACCACGAACCATCGAGGTGTCCGCCGAAATCGCAATTCGAGGCGGCAGCCGAACAATAGCTTCCGCCGGAGTTGTTGACAAATCCGGGTATCAACCCCAGCGGATCGGTGAACTTGTACGGCGAATTGAGGACGTAAGAATAGCGGTTGAACGTCTGCGGGTTCTTGACGTTGGCCGAGGCTGTCAACGGATCGACCGAGGTGTAGCGGCCGTGTTTCGGGTTGTAGTATCTCGCCTGTGCGAAATCGAGGCCCGATTCGTCGTCCTTCTCATACCCGGTATAGCCTTTCCGCGTCTCGGGGACTTCGTCGTAACCGAGGCCGGTGGTTCGTTTGTTGAATTCGACTTCCTCGCCGAACGCCATCCAGTCGGTTCGTTTGATGACCGCGCCGTTCTGGTTTGTCACGACGCGCGGACTTCCCAGATGATCCTGTGTCAAATAACTTACCTGCGGCGCCGGGGCCGGATCGTCGCCCGTCAGGGCCGTGTATTCCGCCACAAGTTGACTGCTTCCATCGTAAACGAAAATGGTCGTCTCGGTCGAGGAAATTTTCCTGACCCTGCGTCCCTCGCCGTCATATTGATAGATGGCGTCGGGCGTTTCCGAGTTGTTCGTCGGTCCGAAAAGCTTTGTCTGATGGTTTTCGGCGTCGTAGACGAAACGCCTGTTCTCGGCATCGACGGTGAGGTTTCCGGCGGGATCGTAAGTATGGCCGTTCAGCCTGTTGGTCGAAGTGCTCGCCGAAGGATTCGTGACCGTGTTCGAGGCCGAGATCGTCGTCGTGTTGGCGGCGTCGAACGTTCTGTTCCCGAACCGGTCATAGTTGAACGTCTGTTTCCAGTTCGTGGTCGTTCCGATCTTCTCTTCGGCCGATTTCAGACGATTGAGGTCGTCGTAAATATAGGTCTGATCATAAGCGGTCGTGAGACCGGCGAAGGTGATCTTCTGGCTTCGAAGCGATCCGTTGTTCTGGGTTTCGTCGCCGTAGCCGTATTCGAGTCTGAGCGTTGACTGATCCCCGGCGGAGTTGCCGAGCCCGATCTCCGTGACCTGCAACCGGTCGTTGTACTCGGTCGATTCCCACTTGCCGTTCCCGAGCCTAAGGCGGGTCATCTGGCCGGCTGCATTGTAGGTTATCCCGTTGAGATAGAGCCGGTTCTGCCCCGCGGCGGTCGTTCCCCAGATGCTTGAGATGTCGCCGTCGCGGTTGTAGTCGAACTCGACCTTTCTGCCCGACGGATAGGTTTGCGACAAAAGGCGTCCGAACGGATCGTACTCATAGGTCGAGACCTTGGGATCGGCATTCTCCGCCGACTCCGACCCGAACGGCGTCCGTTGCTCGCTCGTGACGAGCTGTCCGAACAGGTTGAAGCTCGTATACCGAGTTTCGGAAACGGAACTCGCGACGCGCGTCGTCTTGCCCTTCGAGTATGCGGGAACCGAACCGAGTCCGGTTCCGTCGTACCAGAAGGTGACGTCCGGCGTGTCGTCCGAATAGTTCCGCGATTTCAGGCGGTTGAGATTGTCCTAAGTGCCCTCGAGATAAACGCCGCGGGATCCAACTCCAAGCCGATCGATTCAATTAAGCCGCAACGCATAACCATGGATATCGAACAAATCCCACTTTTGGAATTAAAAGCTACGGAAAATCACCTCGGTCGCCGGAAAACATAGATCACATGTCCGTTATCTGATCGTAGGTGTAGTTCTGCTCGATCGGAGCGGTTCCAGGCAATGTGATCTTCTGTTTACGGAGCGCGCCGTTGTTGTCGCTCGTCTGCCCCGAGACGGTCGAATAGTCAAACTCGAGTTTGAACAGGCTCGCGTCGCCGACCGAGCCGCCAACGGCGATCTTCGTCAGCTGCGCCCGCAGGGGTTGGTATTCCATCGTTTCCCAAGAGCCGTTGCCGAGCTTCAGGTTGTTCCTTGAAGCCGATCTTGGGCCATGTTGTGGCGTCACCGGCCCTCGACCACGACCAAAGTATCGGGCAGTGGCCGCCAGGGATCGTAGCGGAGCTCTGGGTAGTGTGGTCCGGACGTCAAAAGGTAAACATGCGCCCCCAAGGTCTGATGTCCCGGCCACGTCGCGATACGATAGGCAGACCGCAGAATACGCGATATCATGCCGGCCCAAATAATTCTCATCGGAAACCGAACCACGCCGTCGCGGTCCGTGTATTGGCGCGAGTCGGGCACCATACACACGTCGATGTCGAGGGTGTAGTCCCTGCATTTTTGGTCAACTAGCCTCCCCTGCAACGGTTCGCCGTTTTCATTCACGACCCTGACAGTCCATTCAGGACAAACGAGGCTCGGATATGGGACGACAAGCATTATCAAAACACAGGCGATCAGCAGAAATTCCCGAGTCTTCATCTTAACTCTCCTGGAAGACCCCGTTCGGCGATTCGTTTTTCAGTGAGTTTTCGCTGCTCCTCGGATACCGCCTGATTGTATGCTTCCTCACCGAATGTGGTCCGATATCGTACGCGTATTTCATCGACCATTAGATTCATCTCCTCGTCGGTCGGCTCACGAAGTTCCTGCGAGGCATGGTACGCCATGGTTGCCGGTGACTCGGACCGTCGATCGTAAACCTGAAAATCCGAATGTGCCGGAGATCTGTTATCCATAACCGGATGCATTGCCCCGCCGAATGCTTCCAAGGCTGCAAGTGTCAATTCTTGCTTTTTCGCTTCATTTGACGTATTTCTTGCGTCATCAAACCTTGCCCTTGCCCTCGACACCTCGGTCTCGACGAAAGTCACTGCCATTCGGCGGGCGGACTCTTTTGCTTCTTCGACAGTGCCCAGTTCTCGAACCTTCGCGCCCGGGGTCATCGCGTGCTGCGGAGCGTTGGCCTCCCGTAATGTCTTCAGATCCAAACCATCCCGATCAACCTTCGCACTCCCTTTTTGAATCCGCGAAATCGTCTTCGCATCTATGAGATTGAACGCGGTCGCTATTATCTTATTGTGGGTTCCCTCCGGCCATTTTCCGTTCTTATCGACATACTTAAGCGGGTTGTTCAAGGTAAAATCGTATCGACGCCAGGTTTGCGGATTTTTGGGATCAATGCTCAATCGCGACGGATCAACGCTTGTAAATCGCCCGTGCAGTTTCGAGTAGTACCTCGCCTGAGCGAAATCCAGATCCGTCTCCCCGTCGCGTTCGTAGCCGGTGAATTGCTTACGGATTGTGTCGGCAGCGTACTGTGAATGCGTCCGTTCGGTGATTTCTTCGCCGTACGGGCGGTAGTCGTGTCTTGAGATCACGGCTCCGTTTTCGTTGGTGTTTATGCGCGGGCTGCCGAGGTGGTCGGTTGTCAGATACGCCACCTGCGGGGTTGGGTTCAGATTTGTCGAGTATTCAGCCACCAATCGGGAAGATGCGTCGTAAACGAAAACGGTCGTTTCCCACTGGCCGTTGATCCAGGCGATCTTTTTGACCCTGCGTCCGTCGCCGTCGTAAACATATTGGCCGAGAGTGCCGGTGACCGTGCCGTTCTGATCGACGGTTTCGACTTTTGTCTGCTTGTTCTCGGCGTCGTAGGTGAATTTGCGGTTCTGCGGATCGCGGATGGTGTTGCCGGCGGCATCGAATTGGTAGCCGTCTGCTGAACTGAGCCGGTTGTTCGATGCGTTGACGCTCGGGTTGAAGATTTTGCGGTCCTCATCGCATATTGCCGGATTCGGCGGCGACTGGTTGTCGAGGCAGTTCCTCGGTATCGTCGTCGTGTTCGCCTCGATGAAGTTGCGGTTGCCGTAGCGATCGAATGTGTAATCCTGCTTCCAGCTCTGCGTAGCCGTCGAAGATCCCGCCGGCGTGACCACCTCCGCCGCATCGTCGATCCGGTTCAGCGAATCGTAGCTGTAGGTCTGAACCGCCGTGAAGCCGTCGGAGCCGGTTAGGTTGGGAACCGTGATCGTCTGCGACTGAATGTTCCCGTTGTTTTTCGCGGTGTTGAGCTGATTGTTCTCGATCACGCCGTAGGTGTAATCGAGTTTGAGAAGATCGGTCGCGTTCTGAACCCTTCCGAGCGCGATCTGGGTCGGCTTAAGGCGCGAGTTGAAGATGGTCTGTTCCCAGGTCCCGTTGCCGAGCTGCATCGAGCCGACCGCGCCGGCGGCGGTGTAGGTGAAGTGATGCGCGTAGTTCCAGTAGCCGTTGTTCGCGTTTCTCTTGCTCTGGACCATCGACAAGTCTCCGTCGTTGTCGAGCACGTTCCTGACAACCCTTCCCGACGGATATTTCTCTTCGACGAGCGCGCCGGAAAGGTTGTAGCTGTACTCCATTTCATTGTACGCCGTTCCATCCGTCGTCTGCCTGCTTTTTTTCACGCGGCCGAGGATGTCGAACTCGGTGTATTCGGTTTTTGAGAGGCCGTTGTCGGTCTTCGTCAGCCTGCCTTTCGAATTGGGGATGCCACCGGCGACGTTTGCTCCGTCGTAAAAATACGTGACGCTCGGCGTCGCCGCGTAGTTTGCCAACGCGCCGGTGCCGGGCGTGCCGTTCGGCGTGGAGTAATTGCGGTTCGTGACCCGGTCCAAAGCGTCATAGAAATAGCCCGTCATCACTCCGCGAGCGTCCGTCTTCTCCGTCAAATTTCCGTTCGGATCGTAGGCGTAGCTTATCGTCCCCGATTCCGGATTCTGCGCCGTCAACAGGCGCGACAGGCTGTCATAGCTAAACGTCCGTGTCTGGAAACAGGGCACGGCCGAGGTTCCGCACTGTTCCGCGGTCGTTCCGTTCTGCTGGACCTGAAGAAGGTTGTTGAGCGCGTCGTAAGCGTAGTTCGTCGGCTGGTTGGGATTTGAAACATCGCCAAGTTGTCCGGCGGAGTTCGGCTCGTCGACCCGGACGAGGTGTCCGAGCGCGTCGGTCACCGAGCGCCGCATCGCGCCGGCCTGATCGGTCACGAAGCCAAACCGCGCCGGTCTGGTTTTGGGCATTGGAGTAAGACGTGACCTTCGTCAGATTGCCGCGCAAAACGTCGCCGGTTCCGCGGTCAAAACATCAAGCAATTCAATAGCAAGCTCTTCACGAAAATTGCCATCCCTCAAAACGTCTTTCCGGACGTCACTTGAAGTTGTCTGAAATCCAGAATCGCAGCAGTAATTCATTTCCTTTGCGCCAACGAACCCATCCGGAGAACCGTTGCTTGTCGGATCTCGGACGGCTGTTCACGAAAATCCATTCGCCCTTGATCTCATACGGCTGGACATACAACAAATCCTCTGGAACCCCTTTTATCGGCCTTCCATCGGGTTGTTCCCGCAACGGATTAACCGAGTAGTCGAATCTGACAGAACCGCCCATGGTAATTGCGGTTTCCCAGTTCTCCTTCATATAGAACGGGTCTGAACGCAAGACGAACTTTGCCGTTTTCGTTTCTTCGTTGACAATCACTTTGTACCAATACTCGGATTCGCCGACCAATCTTAACGATGGCCCCGATGGCATCACCGGCATAATCGGCTTGAAATCGGATTTCGGGTTCTTGCGGAAATAAAGCGGGTTATTCTCGTGTATTGCGATCGCGTACCACAACGTACCGTCGTCGTTATAGATTCGGTAAACATCGGTCTCCGAACGGTCTTTGATAAAGCGTTTTCCGTTTCCGGTCGAATCTGTCAGCAGCCCGAAACTCTCCTCGAAAACGCAATTCGAAGGTTTTGGAGTATTTTGGCCGAAACAACCCATTGCCGTACCGAAGAGGAAAACCAGAACGCATCCTAACTGCACCACAGTGAGACACGGTTTCGTTGTTGTCATTGCTTTTCTCCTATCCTATCCCATGATGCCCGTTGTCACGGTCGCTTCACTTTGTTTTTGTCAGTTGCATTTACAATCACCGTATCGCCTTTAAAATCCTCTGATCCGCTAACTTTGGGGATTGCCAGACCCGGCCCTTGCGCGGCGGCCGCCTCGGGGTCAGGAATCGGTCGCAACGGCATCCCCGCCCGCTGTCGGGCAAGATTCTCTGCATTCAATGAATCTCTATACCGATGGCCATATCCGGGTAATCCGCCGTTTTCGAACGGTGAACGAAGCCTCGGGTTGTTCTCGTCGTTGACCACCCCTTGTACCCCTCGTTGCGAACTCCCATCGTCCACCCGTCCTCGTCCTTGCCCAATGTTAAATGCCTCGCCCGTCAACACACGTGCCAAAGTTACGTAGGTATTGCTTCCCCCGTCCTCATCTAGGCTTATGTCGTAAACTACACTGGCGTCCGACGGCAACCCAAGATTTGCCTCAGCCGGCCCTCTGCCGTCCGGCCCTGTCGCAAGCGAGATTCCGCTTACATCCGAGTCGCCAAAATCACCGGCTTCTATGTAATACTGATTATTTTGAAACTGGTCCGTTGATTTGGCGGCCATTTCGGCTAGACGACTTCCAAGCTGTCAATCAGCGTTAATTTTTGACCCCTTTACAGGCGTTAGTTTTTGACCCCCCCTTTAGTCATTGTTGTCCGGAGTTGTGGAAGAGTTGGCGGCAATTGCCGCCAACTCTTCCACAACTCCCGCATGCCGCGGCGGCCCGCTTTTCCTTGAGCCGGTAGCTTTCGCCCCGGATGTTGATCACCGTCGAGCGGTGGAGCAGCCGGTCGAGAGCCGCGCTCGCCATCACCGCGTCTCCGGCGAAGACCTCGCCCCAGGCCGCGAAGGCCTTGTTGCTCGTCAGGATGACCGCTCCCTTGCGTTCGTATCTCTCCGAGATGACCTGAAACAACAGGCTCGCCTCGGGAGGTTCGAGCTTCAGGTAGCCGACCTCGTCGATGATCAGCAGTTTCGGGCGCGTCAGGTTCTTGATCTCGCGCGAGAGCCGGTTCTCGTGCATCGCCCGCACGAGTTTGCGCGCGATGTCGACGGCGGTCGTGAAATAGACGCGGTGCCCGAGTTCCGCCGTCATCACCCCGAGCCCGATCGCGAGATGCGTCTTGCCCACTCCGGGCGGCCCGAGAAAGACGATGTTCCGCCCTTCGGCCAGAAAGCGCCCCGTCGCCAGTTCGTCAATGAGCCTCCGGTCAACGCCGGGCTGCGCCTTGAAATCGAATTCGCCAAGCCTCTTCGGGTACGGAAAGCGCGCGAACTGCAGGCTCAGCGCGACGCGCATCTCCTGCCGGTGCCTGACCTCGCCTTCGAGCAGCCGCCCGAGGAACTCCGTGTAACTCCAGTCCTCGGCGGCCGCCCGCTGGGCGATCGTGTCAAGATTGACCGCGGCGGTCTTGAGATCAAGTTCGCCGAGCGCGGACGATGCCATATCTTCGTAGACCTTCATCAGCCGATCACCTCCTCGTAGGCGACGAGCGGAGCTACAGCCACGGTCTCGAACAGAACCCGTCCCGATCTCTTCGGCGGCGCCTCCTGCGTTTCAACCGTCAGTTTCCACATCGCCGCGACATGCGCCGGATCCGCCACGCTTTCGCCGGATTTGAGCGACCGCCGGTGTTCGGCGATGACCGTCTCGCCCGTGCGCACCGTCACCCGGCGCTCTCCCTGCTCGACCACCACCTTGCGGCCGACCGCTTCCGGCGGCACCGAGTACTTCACGCCCCCGATCGAGACGTACCCGTCGACGCCCACCTTCCGCGTCTTCCAGACCGACGGCCGGTATCGCGGCGCCGACCCGTACGGCGTCAGGCCCTCTTCGGGCAGCAGGTCGAAGGGCCGCTTTCCGGTCGTCGCGTGTTTCCGTCCGTTCGCCTCTTCCAGCCACGCCGCGCCCTGTGCCTGAAGATCCGCAAGGTCGGCAAACTCCCGCCCCTTGATGAAGTTGTCCTTCAGATACCCGACCGCGCGTTCCACCTTCCCCTTAGTTCGCGGCCGGTACGGCCGGTGCGTCCTCGGCGCGATCCCGTAGTGATTCAGAAAGTCGGCCATCTGCGGGTTCAGTTTCCCGCACGGAAGGCGCACCTGCGCCATGTTGTCGAACAGGATCGTCTCCGGCCAGCCGCCGAAGTAGGCGAACGCCCTCTCAAGGCATCCGATCAGCTCCGGCATCCGCATCCGCCGCGTGTACTCGACGTACATCGCCCGCGAGTACCCGAGCACCATCACGAACGCGTAGATCTTTCTCCGGCGGCCTTTTTCGTCAATGTACGACCCGATCTCCGCCCAGTCGGCCTGCGCCTGCTTGCCGGGCGGCGTCTCGAACCTCACCGTCGCCTTCGCCGACACCTTCGCCCCGACGTCCAGTTCCCGCAAGTACCGCCTCACGATGTCCCACGATCCCGCGAATCCCATTCCCCGGATCTCGCCCGTCAGCCGAACCGCGCTCAGACCCGTCTTCTCGTACCGCTTCTTCAAATAGTCCTTGTACGCGTCCAGTTTGGAACCACGTTTCGTTTCGGCGGCGCGCTTCGGCGAACCCTCGCGCAGAACCTTGCGGACCGTGTTCCGCGAATATCCCGTCATCCGGCAGATCTGCTTTATCGAATGCCCCTGCCTTTTCAAGTCTTTGACCTCCATCCATTCCTCCATTCCAAGCATTCCCGATAACCTCCGTTTCACGAAAGTTATCAAAAATGCCGTCCAGGGGGGTCAAAAACAAACGCATGCTAGGGGGTCATTTTCTCACGCATAATGACACCAAGCAACCCGATTCCGGACAGCGTGTTCAAATCTTTAAGAATCGCGAGTGCGGTCGCGTTGTTTCCGGTATACTCCGATTCCCCGTCATAGAGTTTGCCGTTCTCATATCTCAAACGACCGTTGCCATTATCGAAAATAACATAGATTTCCTCTCCGGTTGGGTCGGTAAGCTTCATCGGGTTGTTTCGAACGTAGCCAAATAGGTTCCAGCTCTGGCCGTCCAGCGAATCTGCATCGTTGCTAATACGATCCGGTACCATGAATCGGCCCAGTCTTGAATCAAAGTATCTAGCCTGAGCAAAATCCAAATCCGTCTCGCTGTCGCGTTCGTAACCGGTGAATTGCTTGCGGATCGTGTCTCCGAGGTACTGTGAATGCGTCCGCTCGGTGATTTCTTCGCCGTACGGGCGGTAGTCGTGTCTTGAAATGACGGCGCCGTTTTCGTTGGTGTTTATGCGCGGGCTGCCGAGGTGGTCGTTGGTCAGGTACGCGACCTGCGGGGCTGGGTTTAGATTTGTCGAGTATTCGGCCACCAATCTTGATGATGCGTCGTAAACGAAAACGGTCGTTTCCCACTGGCCGTTGATCCAGGCGATCTTCTTGACCCTGCGTCCGTCGCCGTCATAGAAGTATTCGCCGAGCGTTCCGGTGACCGTGCCGGATGAGTTGACCGACTCGACCTTCGTCTGCTTGTTTTCGGCGTCGTATGTGAACTTCCGGTTTTGCGGATCACGCACCGTATTTCCGGCAGCATCGAATTGGTAGCCGTCCGCGGCGCTCAGGCGGGTTGTTCGATGCATTTACGCTCGGGTTCATAATCTTCCGGTCCTCATCGCATATCGCGGGATTCGGCGGCGACTGGTTGTCCTGGCAGTTTCTCGGAATCGTCGTCGTGTTCGCCTCGACAAAGTTGCGGTTGCCGTAACGGTCGAACGTGTAATCCTGCTTCCAGGTCTCGGTTGATCCGATCTTCTCGGTTGCATCGTCGATCCGGTTCAGCGAGTCGTAGTTGTAAGTCTGAACCGCCGTGAAGGCATTTGAGCTACCGACCGTCGGAACCGTGATCGTTTGCGACTGGATGTTGCCGTTGTTCTTGGCCGTATTGAGCGTGCCGCTTTCGAGGACGCCGTAGGTGTAATCGAGTTTCAGCAGATCGGTCGTGTTCAGAACCTTGCCGAGCGCGATCTGCGTCGGCTGGAGCCGCGAGTCGATCTTCTCCCAGCTCCCGTTCCAGAGCTGCTCGACGATGACAAACTCGCGGTCAAGAAGGTCGTCGCTGCGCTTCTCGTTAAGCACTCTGTTGAGTTAAATGTCCGATGAAAAGTGAAAGTTTGAATATCACGCGTTTTCATGATGAATACAAAGCAGTTTAACTATAACTGTTAGCAAGTTGATTAGCTATTTCTTGCGGAACTCCATCGTCTTGGTGTGAATATACTAAACTCAAGACTTCAGTGATTGCCTCTTTTACATTAAGAACAAAATCGCTTCCGAAAATCGAAATAAACACATTCTTTAGACTGTCTTCTTTGAAGCCAATTATCCCCAACTCAAAATTTCTGTCCGCATAAATAGCCCACTTTAAATTCTCCGAATACAAAATTACTATGTCAGAATTATAAACGAGCGCATCAGCCGGACTATCATTAGGCGTTTCTTCAATACCAGCTAAATAAGCATCAGAAGTATCTTTCACGGAACACTCAACTACGGGATATTTTCCGAAATTTCTGAAGAAATAATTCTCGGGATCAGGTTTAAGAACTGCTAATGTCAGTTTTTCTTCATTACTAGCCTTTAGAAAAGATTTCATCCTTTCAAAAAAATCACCGGTGAAGATTTCATCAAAGTGAAAAAACAAATATCCTGAAATTTCACTGTTGAAAACTTGTTCTGGTAATTGATTTTGCCTCGTTATCAGCGAGTCAATTTCCGATTGTTTTTTCTGAAACAGATTTTTTCTTTCCACAAAACTCATAATCAACCTTAATTCAATATAACTACGGAGTTATTCTGATTTTTCTTACTAATTTTCCATTCTTATAAAAGTCTGCTGTCGGACTACCCTGATTTGACTTATCACGGACAACATATCTGCGGTTTCCTTTTGTAAGAATCAAAACAAATCCATCCTTACTTGTGGAAGTCGAATAACCGTTAGCTTGCAGATTCTTAACAAAATCAGATTTAGCAACGTTGGTTCGGGTATTTGGAATGCTACTGCCTGTCGTATTGTCCTCTACTGAGCTTTGAGGTTTATTATCGTCAGGATCAGGCGTCGCGGCATCGCCTTGAGTGTTTGCAGATGAATTAGAATCGCTCTCTGACGTATTTCCATTCATCATATACTGCGACTGTATGTTCCCCTGAGCGTCGAAATAGTCAAACGGAGACGGTACGGCATCTTTTCCATAAAAATACCTCTGCATATTAATCAAATCCCGCATTGGAATGCCAGGTGCTCCTGTTTGATTTACGGCGCTACCTCCGCAAGAAGCTTGATTTTGATAGCATACATAAGCTGCTGCCAGACCTGCCGCCGCCACCGCCGTTACTCCTAAAGCAATCGCTGATGCTTCAAGTGCCGCCGCCGCCGCTCCCGAGCCAATGAGAAGTCGTAGAGCTTCTCCGGCATTAGCTACTGGTGTAGGAACACCACCAGTTGCACTAAGAACAACTAGTTGATTTGTGCCTGTAATTTGGGCAACAAGCGCATCATATGGCCTGAATCCTTTTCCTAATGCACCATTGAACCATTCAATTCGGCCGGCATCGTTTATTCCGTATTGCTCTCCGGTTGGGTCTGTGTAAATCAGCGGGCTGTTTCCACTATAGCTGAAACGATTAAAAGTCTGCGGGTCAATGATGTCTGCCGAAGCCATCAATGGATCAACAGTTGTGAAACGTCCGATCTTCGAGTAGTAGTAACGAGCCTGTGCGAAATCTAAATCAACTTCATCATCACGTTCATACGAGGTGAACTGCTTCCTGATCGTGTCGACGACGTATTCGGCGTGCGTCCGTTCGGTGATTTCTTCGCCGTACGGGCGGTAGTCGTGTCTGGGAATTACCGCGCCGTTTTCGTTGGTGTTGATTCTGGGGCTGCCGAGGTGGTCGTTGGTCAGATACGCCACCTGCGGCTTTGGGTTCAGGTTTGTCGAGTATTCAGCCACCAATCGGGAAGACGCGTCGTAGATGAAGACGGTTGTTTCCGTTGGCTGGTTGTTCGCGTAGGCGATCTTTTTGACCCTGCGTCCGCCGCCGTCGTAGACGTATTCGCCGATCGTTCCCGTGACCGTGCCGGACGAGTTGACCGATTCGACCTTCGTTTGTTTGTTTTCGGCGTCATAGGTGAATTTCCGGAGCTGGGCGTCGCGCGTCGTGTTGCCGGCGGCGTCGAATTGGTAGCCGTCCGAGGCGCTGAGGCGGTTGTTGGCTGCGTTTACGCTCGGATTCATCATCTTCCGGTCCACATCGCATATGACTTGATTCGGCGGCGACTGGTTGTCGAGGCAGTTCCTCGGAATCGTCGTCGTATTCGCCTCGACGAAGTTGCGGTTGCCGTAGCGGTCGAACGTGTAATCCTGTTTCCAGCTTTGAGTTGCCGTCGAAGACCCCGCCGGCGTGACCATTTCCGTCGCGTCGTCGATCCGGTTCAGCGAGTCGTAATTGTAAGTCTGAACCGCAGTGAAGCCGTTTGAGCTTCCAACGGTCGGAACCGTGATCGTCTGCGACTGGATGTTGCCGTTGTTTTTCGTCGTATCAAGCTGACCGTTCACGACAGTGCCGTAGGTGTAGTCGAGTTTGAGAAGGCTCTGGTCCGATGCCGATCCGCCGAGGCCGATCCTTGTCGGCTGAAGCCTCGAGTTGAACGCCGTCGATTCCCATTTGCCGTTCCCGAGCCTCATCGCCGAAACCGCTCCGGCGGCCGTGTAGGTGAAGCCGTTGGCATAGTTGCGAAGCGTGTCGTTCGCTTTCCTGCTTTGTACCTGCATCAGGTCTCCGTCCGCGTCGAGAGTGTTTCTACTGTTTCCGAGTAATGGGGGGTTCTATCAACAACAAAAACAATGGTTTCGACGTCGTGCCATTGGTCAAATGAAGAAAAAGTGCGCCGCGAAACGGACCGAAAGATCAGTAAGTTTTGCTTTCGAGTATCTCGACGAGTGATTCGAACCCGGGACGATAAAAGTCCTCTACTTTCTTTCGATAGATCTCAACTAGCTCCGCATAGCGCGGGTTGTCTGCGAGTTTGGCAACGACGATACCTCGATAGCACATATAGTCCTCGAACCCATAAATGCTGATAGGTTCCGGTCGCGAGTTGATTAAGCGGTCAACGTCCGAAAGCGTCCGGTTTGCGTCAAAAAAGGGCAACCCGAATTCGACGAAGGCGCGATACAGGATGTCGAACATCTCGTCGATCGGTCCGTTCCTTTTGATGAACAAATTGCCGAAATCCGGATTCTTCGTCAAATTCTCGATGGAGACCGTGACAGTGTGGGTGTCCTTCTTATATTTCTCCTCGAATCCGGATACTCGATGAAACAAATTCTCGACCTCCTCGAATCGCAGACCAAACACCGGGTCGACTTCGTAACCTTCATACCGATCTGTAAAATACAGAGTGTAAATCTGCTTCGGTTCTCCCTTTTTGATGAACGAATTAAGTAGCCGCAACAGGCGAAATCCGCTTTCGCCCAACTTCTCGCCAAGTCTTTCAATTAGTTCTTTTCGATAAACGTTCATAGTTCTTAAAGCTAGTTCCGCGGACGAATCACACGAACGAGGGTTGGCTGTATATCGGTACCGCCCTTAAAGCCCTCCTTTCCTTTTCCGACAACGACACCTCCGCTTTCCTCAAGTTCCTTGAAACCGTTCTTCTGATTCTGAGATAGCGGCGCTGTTTTTGAATCGGCGACCACTCGTAGACTTCAAACTCCCTGTCCTAACGAAGGCTAACTCCGCCAGGCGCAAAGACTCTACTTCAATAACACATATGGTTCTCGAAACCGTAAACGCTGACAGGTTCCGGTCGCGAGTTGATCAACCGGTCGAAGGCATTCAGTTGTCCGAAATTCGGTGCTGTCTGAAACATCTAAACAAACTCCAGTGATGAGACAATTTCATTTGCTATGCCCACCTCGGTCCCATGACTTCCCATTGGGCAATTATAAGTAATCAGAGTCACAAATTTTTGGGTTGTCGCAACCCAAATCCTGAAGTAGTCATCGTCATCAACGTAACTACACGTCGCAAAATCGACTCGGTTCGTTGACTCGGTGTACAAACTGACATTCTGCGCTCCAACCGACGCGAGAAATTCCCTAATCACAATTGAGCTCGTGACGTCAGTATCAGTGCAGTACTGCGATATCTGTAGCGCCCCATTGCCGTCAGGATTGAAAAAACTAGTGCAATCCTCTTCTTCATCCACGACCCATCCCTCGGGTAGCATCAAAGAATAGTGGTCGTTTTTCGAGACAAATTTGTTATTGTTGTTTTGGATCATAGTAGACAACCCGGCCTTTCTTTGCAGTCGCACGTTCTTGCGCGGGCAACTGTCTTGCGCCTTTTTTCTTTCCATTTGGCGTCTTTGGTTTTAGTTCAATCGGTCGACCGTTTTTCGTTACCGCGTCCGGTTTTACCACACGTTTCGTTTTCGGATCAACTAGACTTGGTTCTGATTTCCAGCCCTTTTTCTTGACCCTTTCGGCAAAGGCCTTATGTGCCTTCCTTCCTTTATTAAGTGCGCTGCGAACAACCGGGTTGTTTGCGCCGCGCTTCACTACCGTTTTTGCAACGGGTTGCAACGCGTTGTTGCGCGCTTGTTGACGTAGCGCGGCTCCAGATCCGCGCCTCAGAAGTCCACCCGTGCGACCACCACCGGGTATCAAGTTAAGCAACGCATTCCCGCCGTAAGTATTCCGATACTCTCGGTTCTCTTCGGGAGTCTCTCGTCCCGTCGGAGCAACCACGTAGTCGGGGCCGGTCAGGACCGCGAATGCGATCACGGCTGCTACTATACAAAAAGGACAATGTCCATCGGGATCGTTGAACCGATATGGGTTGTTGTAGCTGTACTGGTATTTGTTGAGACTCTGCGGATTCGTGATATCTGCGTAGAAAGTCGGATTGCCGGACGCGTCGTCCTCGAATTCGAACAATTCGTCGGGGCCGCCCTTGAATTCGTCGGGCGAGGTGAACCGGCCGAGCATCGGCGAGTAGTATCTCGACTGCGCGTAATCGAGATTCGTCTCTGAATCGCGCTGGTAGGTGGCAAATTTCTTGCGGACGTCGTCGCCCGGAACCCAGTATTTCTGCGCCGAAGTGCGATCTCCGACGCCCGCCGGGATTTCTTCACCAAACGGCAGAAAATCACGTCGCGCGCGGAGTTCTCCGTTCGAATCGGTCACGACCCGAACAGAACCGAGAGCGTCCTGCGTGAGGTAGCTGATCGTCGGATTCTGCGCGGCGGGAGCGCCAGAGACATATTCGGCGGCAAGATCGCCGTCGGAATCGTATACAGACAAGGTTGTCGATCCGGTGATGTGGTTTACGGATTTGATCCGTTTTCCGTTTGGATCGTAAACGTACGACTGACTAAGATTCGGCCCCGTACCGGTGATCTGCCTGTTCTCGGCGTCGACACTTCACACCTTTTTCAGCGTAACAATCACAAATTGTCATTATGCGTGAGAAAATGACCCCCTAGCATGCGTTTGTTTTTGACCCCCCTGGACGGCATTTTTGATAACTTTCGTGAAACGGAGGTTATCGGGATGTTGGAATGGAGGAATGGATGGAGGTCAAAGACTTGAAAAGGCAGGGGCATTCATAAAGCAGACTGCGACGATCGCCAGCCCGGCGCGGGTGAAGGGTCGGCAGGAGCAACCCCCCGCACGCGCGGCCGACTGGGCGGAGATGGTCGTACAAAGGCCGCATCTCGCTGCTCGGTACTCGCCCACACCCCCCCCCGGCTGGGGCGCGCCTACTTCGGCGGCCGCACGGGCGCCTTCCAGAACCCGGCCCTCTGAATCACCGATCGCGCCAGGCACCGGCAAAGGTGGACTCTGGGACAACTTCTAAGGGCGGAGTGCCGACGGGCTCGGTGAAGGGAGGGAAACCCCCCGGGGGCCCAAGGTGGGCTGAGGGACGTCTCGAGGGGGTGACTGGTGCCGCGCCAAGGTGGTGGTGAGGGAGCCCGGGTCTGCCAACACCTCGCCAAATCCGGCAAAGCGTGGCGGATCCGGCGCATGGCGGCGAGGGTGGAACCGAGGCGCCGCCGAGGGCGGTTCTGTTCGAGACCGTGTGTATCCCGTCGCCGGCTGGAAGGTCTAGAAGATATGGCATCGTCCGCCTCGGCCTCCAGACCGCCGCGGTCACTTGACACGACCCCGCCCCCGCGCGTCGCTGAGCTGCAGTTCGCGCTCCGTACCCAAGAGGCTTGGCGAATTCGATTTCAGGCGGCGTGACCGGGGCTCGACGAACTGGCGACGGGGCCTTCTGGCCAAGGGCGGAACATCGTCTTTCTCGGGCCGCCCGGGGGGCAGCGCTGGCGGGGTACCGAAGCTCGAACCCCGTTCGGTCATCTCGGAGATACGAACGCAAGGGAGCGGTCTCCTGACGAGCAACAAGGCCTTCGCGGCCTGGGGCGGTCTTGCCGGGGGCGAGCGCGGCTCTGACCGGCGCTCCACCGCTCGCGGGATCAACATCCGGGCAAGCCGAAAAAACCCGGAAGATTGGCGGCAATTGCCGCCACTCTTCCCAACTCCACAACAATGACTAAAGGGGGGGTCAAAAACTAACGCCTGTAAAGGGGTCAAAAATTAACGCTGATTGACAACAAATATGATCTGTTTTGATAATGCCCTTATTTGAAGTAATTTTTTGGTCTGCAATTCGGAACCAGACGAGCCTCTAGGCGAGCGTATTGGCCAAGATAGTCTTTGCCATGAGAATTGGCGCACCGGAGCGGACGGCAATCTTCCGGTTCCGGCGGCGTGTGTTCGCTGGATGCAAAAGAAATCGCCACCTTCGGCGGTGTTGTGAACGGACGGTTTTTCGGAATCGGCGGAATGCTCTGATTAGATTAATGAAACGTTAGAACATTGATCGTTTCCTCACCAAGAACCAACGCACTTATTTCTGTTAAGAACTGGACCGCGATTAAGTCTTCATCGTGGCAGTTGCCAAGTCTCAGCCAAGAATCTCCGTCGTCTCTGGTCAATAATATGCCCCCTTGACTAGTAACACCAATTCCGACACCTGAGGGTCTGATTTGCACAGCGTTAACAAACTCGTTTTCTCTTGACCTCCAAACATGAACGATCTTCGTGTCATCATTAGTGGATTTGATGATACCGGACTCACCAAATAGAAGAAGTCCTTTGCCTTGCAGGACTTCGACCCCCGCCAGTTCGCCGTCCATCGAAAACGCGCGATTCCACGAGTTACCGAAATCTTGCGTCCGATGGATAAGGCTTGAGATGTTGCCCGCGGAGTCAAGAGATTCGCTGAGGATGACCAACGACGAATCCGCCGCAAATCGAATCTTTCGCGGCTCGCCAGTGATCGGCAAAGTAATCTCCCGCCATCCGTAGTTGGTCTCAGACCCCACGAAAACCGCGACTTGGTCGCGACTCGCGCGGTGCCTTGTTCCGATGACCGCAATCTGACCGCCGCAAACGTCGAAATCAGCGAGCGCAACACGTCCTGAAAAATCGACATAATGCCACGATTGGCCTTGGTCAAACGTCCTGCATAGACCGCTGTGAAATAATCCGAGAAGCCAACAACCATTCTCGCCGAACGCAGCTACTCGCCTTGGTTCTGCAAATGGTAGCGTTGCCCCTTCCACGAAAAGATTGCGCCAGGTCAACCCCTTATCCGTTGTCAAAAGCACGTTCTGCGACCCGACACACCATCCAACGCGTGATGTTCCGAAATCTACATCCGCAAGGAAGTAATGAACCGAACCCGAACCATTTGCTCTCGGACCTGTTCGATAGACCGTTCTTAAGCCAGTATTCATTGGTTCCATAAAAGAATATGCTGTTGCCATCTTGGCCGGTTACGCATAACAGATGCGCTTTATTCCTTTGTCAGTCTGCTCCAGTACACAACCAGGATCTGACAGATCGACCATCTTATCGCCCTTTATAATGTAGAAATGCCCCCCGAAATCGTAGATCTGGTCTGTGGGCAGAAAACGAATCGCTTTGTTCAAGTCGACGATTACAATTTGACCCAAAGTGTTTGTGTGATACCCAAATTCCTTATCGTCCTGCATCTCCTCGTACAGCTGCATAAAGAGGCTGAACCCCATCAGCGCTCCTCCTAAGGCGTTCAATGTCGTTCCGCTTGATCCACCCCGACCGCCCCTGCCCTTCGAACCCGATCGTGCGGAATCGGGCGCAGCAGTCTCTGCTGGTCGCACCGTTCCTTGTGGTACCTCAATGCCGGCACTGACTCTTGGTTGCAGCGGAGGCCTAGGCGCCCAACCCTTCTTCTGAATCAAGCGTTCGATTGCCAATCTAACCTGGCGCGGAACGCCCGCACCGAAATAATTCCATTCGAGTCGTGGGTTATCCGCAGTTCCCTTGATCGCCACCCTACCCACTTCTCTACCTCTGTAAAATATGTGAATGTTCGGCGAATCATTTAGGTTGTTGATGTCAGCTCGATAAGTATAGCGCTGGTGACCTGGCACTCGGGGAAGGTGACCATCTGGGTCCTCTAGGCGCAACGGATTGTTGAGCGCGTAAGAGTAACGATTGAATGTTTGAGGATTGACACGGAAGGCAAATGGAATTGCTCCGTAGGCGATCGAAACGGGAGTACTTTCAACATAATCAGCGACGAGAAAGCGTCCGATCGTTGAGCTTAGGTTGCGCGAACCGAAGTCAGTCAGTTGCAACTCAACGTCAAAAGTCTTGCCCGTGTATCTTTGGCGCACAAAATCAACCGCGTATTGGTCATGAATTCGTCCTGCGATTTCTTCACCGTAGGGCTGATAATCGTGCCTTGCAACGATATTGCCGTTCTCGCTTAAGTTTATCCGCGGTGTACCCAGGTGGTCGGTGGTTAGATACACGACTTGCGGGGTCGGGCTAAGAATTGTCGAGTATTCGGCCACCAAACGGGAAGATGCGTCATAGACGAATACGGTTGTTTCCCACTGGCCGTTGATCCAGGCGATCTTCTTGACCCTGCGTCCGTCGCCGTCATAGAAGTATTCGCCGAGCGTTCCGGTGACCGTGCCGGATGAGTTGACCGACTCGACCTTCGTCTGCTTGTTTTCGGCGTCGTATGTGAACTTCCGGTTTTGCGGATCACGCACCGTATTTCCGGCAGCATCGAATTGGTAGCCGTCCGAGGCGCTGAGGCGGTTGTTCGATGCATTTACGCTCGGGTTCATAATCTTCCGGTCCTCATCGCATATCGCGGGATTCGGCGGCGACTGGTTGTCCTGGCAGTTTCTCGGAATCGTCGTCGTGTTCGCCTCGACAAAGTTGCGGTTGCCGTAGCGGTCGAACGAGTAATCCTGCTTCCAGCTTTGGGTCGCCGTGGTCGAGCCTGCCGGCGTGACCATCTCGGTCGCGTCGTCGATCCTGTTCAGCGAGTCGTACGAATAAGTCTGAACCGCCGTGAAGCCGGTCGATGTTCCGACGGTCGGAACCGTGATCGTCTGCGACTGGATGTTGCCGTTGTTTTTCGTCGTATCAAGCTGACCGTTCACGACAGTGCCGTAGGTGTAGTCGAGTTTGAGAAGGCTCTGGTCCGATGCCGATCCGCCGAGGCCGATCCTTGTCGGCTGAAGCCTCGAGTTGAACGCTGTCGATTCCCATTTGCCGTTCCCGAGCCTCATCGCCGAAACCGCTCCGGCGGCCGTGTAGGTGAAGCCGTTGGCATAGTTGCGAAGCGTATCATTCGCTTTTCTGCTTTGGACCTGGATCAGATCGCCGTCATTATCAAGCGTGTTCCTGACAACCCTTCCCGACGGATAGGTCTGCTCGATCAGCGCGCCTGAGAGATTGTAACTGTAGAGCATCGGGTTCGGCGGCGCGCCGTCGGTCAACTGTTTGGAACTCAAGACCCGGCCCGCGGAATCGAACGCGAGATACTGCGTTTCCGACACCGAGGACGAGACCTTTGTTAGCCGGCCCTTCGAAAAGGGAACCGCCGGGTCGTCGTATACATAGGCGACGTTCGGCGTCGCCGTCTGGCCCGAAGGTTCGTTCGAATAACTCCGCGACGTGGCGCGGTTCAGCGGATCGTAAACGTAATCGGTGACGACCTGCCGCGCGTCGGTCTTGCGGGTCAGATTTCCAAGCGAGTCGTACCTGTATTGAATGGTTCCCGATTCGGGATTCGTCGCGCTTACGAGGCGCGACAGCGAACTGTAGGCGAAGGACCTGGACTGGACGCCCTGCCCGACGCCCGTCAGGTTAGATGCAGTGTCGTAGACATAGCTTGTCCTGAGAGCGATCAGCTGCTCATTGCCGAACGTGACGGTCTCGGTATCAGCGTCCTGCGGCTTGATCTCCCAGACGTCTGAAAGCTGGCCGAGGGCGTTCGTCTTCGACATTCTCCGGTTTCCCGCCTGATCGGTGACGAGCGTCAGATTCGAGACGATCTCGGTGCGGACGATGCCGGTCGATGCCGTGTTCTGCGAACCGAAGGGCGCGGGGAGCGCGGAGCCGGCAAACGTCTCGGTTTCGGACAATCTGCCGGTGTTGCCGACGCCGGACAGCGTCCAACCCATCGATTCCTCGCCGGTCGCCGCTCCGGCCGCCGCCCCGCGGTACGGATTCGAGATCAGCTTCCAGGTTTTTCCGCCGGAGACCATATACCGCGTCTGCACCTTTATTCCGTCGGTTTCGTCGTAAGAATCTTCAGTGCCGAAGTTCTCGATCTCGCGGGCGAGCCTGATCCTTCCGAGTTCGTCATAATGCGCGACGGCTATTTTGCGTCCGTCGCCCTTCGTTTCGAGATCGGACCGCGTAATGACGCGCCGCTCGGTATCATTGTACTCCGTCGTCGTCCAGATCTCGAGGGAATTGTTGACCGGGGACTTCACTTTCCGCGGGCGTCCGACCGGGTCGTATTCGGTCTCGCCGACGACGTTTTCGGCCGGGGTGTTGCCGAGCGCGGTGACGCGTGTCGCGAGTCCGGTGCTGGGATCGTATTCGGTTTGGACGGTTTGCTGGACCGGGGTTCCGTACGCGGATCTGACTTCAGTCGGATAAAGGCCGCTGAAGCCCGCGACCGGGCCGTAGATCATCTGGGTCTGGTTGCCGTTGGCGTCGGTCGTGAGCACCGGATTGCCGAACGCATCATATTGCACGGTCGTCGAGACCGAATTCGAGGCCGTCAGCGGATCGGTGAACGCCTGATAGGTTCCTCCCTTGTGCGAGTCCCACGCCCGGGTCTCGATGACGTTGGCGGTCGTCTCGAAGTTGTCGTAGAAGAAATCTGAGAAAGAAGCGACCGATCCCGTGCCGGATTTGAGCGCGGTCGTGCGCGCCGCGTTCCGCACGTTCGGCGACGAGGTGTTCCAGTATGAATCGGGATTGTTCGCGGCGTTCTCCGACGCGTCCTCGGTCTGGTTGTGGTATGCGGTTTCGATGACGCGGAGCGGCGTCATCCCCGTCGGAATCGCGGTCACGCGGCCCGTCACGTCGCGCCCGATCAATGACGGCGAAATGAAGTCGTATTCGGCGGTGCGCGTCGGGTTGCCGTTCTTGTCGAACGAGAACTCCCTGATCGCCGAAAGATACGGGTTTCCGGCGGCGTCGGGCAGGGTGACGATCTCGGCCCTGACATACTGGTTGAACCTCAGCTCCTGGGCGCGCGACGCGGGCAGTCCGGCGTTCGGAAGATTGTGCATCCAGAATTTTTCGACCGTCGTGCCGTCGGGTTTGGTCTGTTTGAATACGAGACCGCTGTACGGGTTGTCGTATTCCGTGTTCCCGTGAAGCTGGGTTTCGACCGACCCGTCGGGGCCGGTCACTTCGCTCGTCGTCTTGCCGATCCGGTAGTTCCAGGTTTCGGAACGGTTCTCGGACTGGCCGTCGTGCTTTTCGGTGTAGTTGAGCGTCTTCGTCTTCACCGACCGCTTGATCACGTGGTTCGGATTGATGAACACGGCACCGAGAGAGTCGTACTCGTCTTCAAGCAGACTGTTTTCTCCGAGCAGGATGTTGTAGGTATAGAGAGTGTTCGCGCCGCTCGGGAGCGTGACGGTCTTCAGCTCTCCCCATCCGGATGAAAATGTTCCCGAAGGTGGTTCGGAGTCGCTGCCGTAATAGGTGAACGAGTATTCGAGGCTCCCGACCTGCTCGGGGAGCGTTATCTTCTCGACGGCGTCGAACACCTCGAGCGCGATCTGGTTTGAACTCCCTCCGCGTTCGCGTCCCGACGACATCCCGAGCGTGCGGTACTCTTTCCGTACCCAGACCTCTTTCCATTTCACGGTCCATTTCAGGACTTCGCCGCCGACGCCCTTGCGGTAGATATAGTCCTCGTGCTTCGAAGCGTCGGTTCGTTTGACGGTGTAGCGCCCGAACTGGTCGATCCAGCCGGCGGCGGTCGTTCCGTCGGGAAGCGTGACCGTTCCTTTTTCGACGAAGTTTGAGTTGCGGTCGATGATCCGCTGTCCGTTCGCGTCGTTCTCTACACGGCTCCCGTCAGGAAAGAAGAGCGTCCATTCGCCGGTCCGCTGGTAGACAAGTTTCAGGAAGGAACCATCGGCGCTGTGATAGGTCATGGACGTCACGGGGTGATAGCCCGTCGAGATATTGCAGCCCCAACGAACCTCGTTGGTGTACGGGTCCTGCTGAGATGTGAACGTCACGTTCCGGATCGTGCCGTCCGGATGCACGTTGTAGAAACCGTCGGGCTGGGACGCGCCGGAGAGCGGAAACGTGTCCGAGTAGCCTGTCGGACGGAACTCGCGGTTGCTTCCATCCGGAAAATACAGTTTTACCTTCCATTGGTAAACGCTTCGGTAATCGGGCTGGCGGCTCGAGGTCGTGCATTGGTAACCATTGTCCGACTCCAGCTGGCGGTTGACGATCTCAAGGCGATAATCGATTCCGTATTGCCAGCCGCCTTCATCGCTCGAATTGAGGAATCCCTGCTCGACCAGGTGATTGCTTGAATCGAGGGTCTTCTCGGTCCTCATATCCCAGATCTTCGAATTGTAGGAAAGGGCGATTCCGGCACCGGCCGAACCGCGGCCTTTCGGCAGCGTTCCGAGCGGGAAATTCAGCAACAGATTGCCGTTGGTCAGATTGATGCTTTCGATGTCGGAGAGCGCGAACGACTGGCCGGGCTGGAATCCGCGGTCGGGAGCCTTGATCGGCGTGTCCTGTGGAAAAGCCTGCGCGAATAGAAAGAGCGCGATGATGATGGCGGCGAATATGTTTCTGCGATTCATGATTCCTTACCTCATTTCAACTCCGTGGGTGTTTGTCCGATGTGTGATGACGACTCCTGTAATCCGGCGCTACCTCCTGTAGAAGGCCGGGACGGGGATGTCATTCAAGACTCCGAACTGCTGCTGGCGAAGCGAGCCGTTGGTCGCCGACTGGCGGATGTACCAGGTGCCTTCGGACGGGCGCCAGACGGCGAGGTCGGTTTTGCCGTCGCCGTCGTAGTCGTTCTGGACAAGCTTGTCTCCGGAGATGCCCCATTGGGTTTGGGTTACCGTCCCGGTCGAGCTTTCGCGGATGTACCACTTGGTGTCGGAGGGCCGGAAGAGCGCGTAGTCGGCGCGGCCGTCGCCGTCGTAGTCGGACGGGACGGGCACGTCGTCGTCGGTTCCGATAACCGCCGATTGGGTTTGGCTGTTGCTGCTGTTGCGCGAGTAGAAGGTGTTGTTCGTGTCGCGCCGGACCCCGGGCTTCGTTGATCGATGCCCAGGGTTGGTTTCCGGTCTGCTGCTTGGCGATCAGCGCCTGCTGCTTTTCGTCCTTGCGGTGCATGATCGGGTAGGAGAACTCAATGTTGACTTCGCCGAGATATCCGTAGCGATCGAGAAACGCCGCGTTCTCGGCTTCGATGATCCGGACGAGGTCGCCTTCGAGCGATTCAAGATGGTGTTTCATCATCGCGATTCGCGCGCGAGTTGTCCGTGGTCTGCGAATCAAATCCGGTCTGCCCGCGGAATGTGCAGGGGATTCGCCAAAGCAAAGCACATTCCGCGGGCAGACATTTTATGAGAATCCTATTCAGCCGTCCGGTGATCGTCCGAATGATCATGCGCCGGTGCGTTCCAGCCAATGCGGATCGTTCGGCCGGTCGGGCGTGAATTCCAGTCCACAAGCCCCGACTCGCTGCCGTAAAAGGCGAGCGTCGGGTTGAGCGGCGACGACGCAAGTGCGACGTTTCGCATCTCCTTGGCCGCTCTGGCCATCGATTCCTCAATGTCGGAGATCTTTCGCGGCAGCGCGCGGGTCATCCATTCGACGCCGGTTTCGGTAATGAGCATATCGTCTTCGATCCTGACACCGACGCTCTTGTATCGTTCGAATGAGGGCCGTATTTTTGCAAGGAACTCCTTCATTCCAGGTTTCGACTGGTCGAAGTAGTCGAGCGCGTCCTCGCGAATGTAGATTCCGGGTTCGTTGGTCATGATCATTCCGGGCTTCAGCGGCGTTTCATAGTCGCCGACGTCGTGAACGTTCATTCCGAGCCAGTGTCCCAAACCGTGCATATACCAGATCCGGTATTGCGGTATTCCGACCTCGCGCGTTCCGCCCTTGCCATCCGGGACCTTCTGCAGCGTTCCCGGGATGACCGCTCCGACTTTTTCGATCAGCCCGAGTTTCGCGAGTCCTTCTTCGATCGTCTTCGCCGCAGATTGGCCGGCGGCGCTGAAAAGTGCGCCGGGCTTGAGTTCGGCGGCGGCGGCTTCCTGCGCATCGTAGACCACCTGATAAATCTCGGCCTGCGGTTTCGAAAATTTGCCGTTCACCGGAAAAGTGCGCGTGACGTCCGCCGTGTAATGGTCGTATTCGGCGCCGACGTCCATCAGCAAGAGGGCGTTTGGGTCGATCGCGCCCTGCGATTCGACGTAATGCAGCGTCGTCGCGTTCGGCCCGCATCCGACGATCGACGGATAGCCCCAATAGTCGGCGTTCCGCCGTCGGAATGTGTATTCGACCTCAGCCTGAACCTCGTACTCCCAGTTCGCGCGTTTCACGATTCCCATCGAACGCATATGCGCTTCGGCGGTGATGTCGATCGCGTGCTGCATAAGACGGATCTCGTACGGCGATTTGATCAGCCGGAGTTCGGCGAAAATATCCTGCGCGTTGACGGCTTTCGGGCCGAACGATCGCGCAAATTCGGCTTCCTGGCGAAATTCGCGCTTTCCGTCGTTGTCCCGCTCGTCGAAGGGAAGCAGCAGATAAAGCTTGTCGAACGTCGTTGGAACGCCGATGCCGTCCTTCGACGTGAACGACGTTTTGTCTTTCAGCGCCGCAAGATAGGCCTTTTGTTCGGCCGCGTTGACGATCGTTTTGAGGCCCGAGATCCGCGTCGCGTCCTCGTTTGAATACATCCTTCCGTTCCAGGTCTCGAACTGCGGGTTGCGTTTCGGGATGAAAAGAAACTCGGATGCGGCGCCTCCCGATTTAGCCAGAACGAGCGTCGCGCCGGTCTGCTTGAGACCGGTCAGATAATAGAGATTGTTCTCTTGCCGATACATAAAATCGACATCGTTGGTGTAGATCCTGGCTTCGGCGCTAAAAAGCACCATCAGCGAATTGTCAGCCATCTTTTCAATGACGCGCGAGCGGCGGGCGGCGAGTTCCGCTTGCCTTTCGGCATCCGAGAATCTCGGCGACGGCGGGGCGACGCGGATCGCGGCCGGTTTTGCCTTCAGGTCATTGGTTTCCGCAAGAATTGTTGAACTGCTCAAGATTGCGATCAGCAACAGCGAAGCGATTTTATTGATCATTGATTTCTCCAAAAAGTTCGAATGTTTTCAGAACGTCTTGCGACGAACTTGGAAAGCGATGGACCAGGACAAAATCATCGCCGTTATCGTCACCGATCGAATCTGATGACAGCCCCAGGCGAAAAAAGCTCAGCGAGCGGCTTCGAACGCCAGATCCGAAACCGCCGTATTCCCAAAGAAGTCCGCCGCATAGACACGGACGACGTAGTTCCCGGGTTCGAGCTTCGCGGACTCAACGAAGTTTTCTCGCGAAGTCTCGCCAAAGACCTCGTTCGTCGCGATGTACCGAAAAACAGTCTCGCCGGTTGCCC
Organism: Acidobacteriota bacterium; assembly: GCA_016715115.1. NCBI lineage: Bacteria > Pseudomonadati > Acidobacteriota > Acidobacteriota bacterium. Next base: position 1,331,646 of record JADKBM010000011.1, on the reverse strand, counting down.
CGGATTTGCTCCCGTTTGCAAAAACGGTCGCAACGGAATCGGGATCCGGAAGCCGGTCGAAACGGATCGTCCAGTTTACATCGCCAAGCGGCGTCTTGTCTGCTTTTAAGATTTGGTAACCGATTCGATAGATTCCGAGACGCCGGCGGTCGGCGTTTCCATCCATTCGGTCATAAGCGCGGGCAACAATTCGCGTTTTTCCAACGATCTTTATACGGCCGTTTGCCGGATCGGTTTCAAACTCGCGGAAATTTTCATCGGTCAGCGCGATCTTTTCGATGACGGGCGCGATCTTGTCGGACGCGCCGGGCAGTTCGAGCGCCGCGAGCGCGTTCATTTCGGCGCCGCTCCGGCCGGCGATCAGATGCACGTGATTCATCGCGTTGAGCGTGCCGATCGCCTCTCCTGACTTGAAGCGGGCTCCGCGCGGCACGCGGACTCCGGCGAGTTTTCCGGCTTCGTCCCGGTTCCATACGAAACGCGGGTCGTCGTAAACGGTTCCGGACGCATCGCGGCCGAGCCGTATATGGATGTACCCGAGCGTCGGCATACGAAGCAATTCGCGCAGCGTCCCGAAATTCTCGGCAGCCGACGCGCGCAGGACCTTTTCGTCGCGGATGAATCGCGCGGTTTCGCCATAGCCGCCGACTATATCGAGGCCGTTGTGATACCAAATGTTGTCCCCGCTGCCGTCGTTCTCGCCGCGGATCTCGCCAAGCGTCCCGGCGATCTCTCGAGTCTTTGTCGGCGGATCGTACGGCCAGCGGGGCGGCGCAAGCGCGCGAAACTGTTCCGCCGCCGGGCGGGATCTCTCGATCTCCTCGGCGGTCACGACGCGTCCCGGTTCCTTCGACGAGATGATACGGACGGTTTGGTTCTCACTGTCGGCGACCACGAGATCGCCCGCGCCATCGACGGCAAGCCCGTTCGGGCGGTTGAACTTCGATTCAGCCAGCGCGCCGTCGGCGAATCCGCGATTTTCGCTCGAGATGGTCGTCACCCGAATCGGGCCGGTCGGATCGATCTTTCGGATAGCGCTTCCGTCGGTGAAATAGATGACGCCCGATCTGTCGACGGTGACCGCCGTCGGTTGATAAAGGCCGGCCGCGTTCGGCGGCCCGTCGCCGAATTCCTTTCCGCCGCCGGCGAGCGTTTGGGTCGCGCCGTCGCCGCGAACCGCTCGCAAACGGCCGTTGCCGCTGTCGGCGACGATCACCGAACCGTCGAAGCCGAGGGCGATCCCGGTCGGTGTGTCGAATCTTGCAATCGCGGCCGTTTCCGAATCGGCGAATCCGCGGGTCGAACCGGCGAGTGTCCGCACCTGTCCGTTCTCGACGATGCGGATGCGGTCGTTGTATGTGTCCGCAACGTAGACACGCGAACCCGAGACCGCGATCCCGACCGGGGCGCGAAAAAGCGCTTCGGCGGCGTTCCCGTCCTGAAACCCGGGGCGACCTTCAACGCCCGCAACGGTCTCGACATTGCCGGTCGACGAGATCTTTTTGATCGTATGGCTTCCGGAATCGGCGACGAAGATCTCGCCCGATTCGGATACGGCGATCTGCGACGGCGTGTCGAATTTGTCGTTGACGACCGAGTATTCGCCTGATTTCGAGAGTTTTACGATCCGCCCGTTCTCTCCGTCTGAAACAAGAATGTCGGTTCCATTGGACGCGACCCCGAACGGTTCGCCGATCTTCGACGGTTCGAAAAACAGCGTCCTTGTGTTCCTTAAAGGTGCGGTCTCGGGCGTTGGCCGGTCGCAACCCGCGATCAGGCCGAGGGTTGCGATGAGCAGAAGCAAATGGCGAAGATTGGTTGCGAACATCAGCAATTACAATAACGTCTCATCCGATTACAAATCAAAATATATTTGCTATTATCTCGAAACAGCCCCAAACAACTTTACCAAAGGAGAATTACCAATGTTTTCACTCGAAGATCTATTAGGACAACAACAGGGATCGGAGGTCGTCAATCAGATCGGCCAACAGGTCAACGCCGAACCGAGTCTCGTGAACACCGCGATTCAGATGGCTTTGCCGGCGATCATCAGCGGGCTGGCGAAAAATGCCGCGACTCCGGACGGCGCGCAGGCGCTCGACGGCGCGCTCGCCAACGACCACGACGGCAGTATCCTCGACAATCTCGGCGGACTCGGAAGCCTGATTTTCGGCGGCGGACAGGCGCCGCGGCAGGCTGACGCCGGCGGAATTCTCGGTCATATTCTTGGCGGGAATCAAGGTCAGGTGACGGAGAAGATCAGCAACGAAAGCGGGCTGAATATGGGACAGGTCGCGCAGATCCTGATGTTTCTCGCGCCGATCGTGATGGGCTATCTCGGTCGCCAGAAACAGCAGAACAATCTCGACGCGGGCGGCATTTCCGATCTTTTGACCGGCCAGCAGCAGCAGATCCAGCAGGCGTCGCAAGGTTCGTTCATCGAACGGATGCTCGACAGCGACGGCGACGGTTCGGCAATGGACGACATCGCCTCGATGGCGCTCAAATATATGACGGGCAAGTAGTTCAACACGGTTTGGATTTTCGGCGGGACGCGTCCATCAGGCGCGTCCTGCCATTTTATTGCGCTACTTTCAAATGCACGGAGCGCTCAATGCCGTCCGCCGAAAGACCTCTTCGGTGTTGACGGGAAACAGGGAATCAGGAAACTTGGTTCCGTTGGCGGAATCCGAAGCCGCAAGCTCAAGATCTCAGGCACGTCCGGATCGATCCGCGCTTTTCGAAGGGCAGGCTGATGAAGGTCCCGTCTTCGGTGTCGGAAACGCGATATCTCGCGTTCGACGCGGCGGGCCGGCTCCTCAGTTCCAAACAGCTGACCGACGGCGCTCCGCCGAATCCGACGCTTTACAGCTACAACCTTCCGGGAGCTATAATCGAGGAGACCTATCCGTCGGGACGCATTGTCAGGAACACGCTCGACGCGGAGCGTTGATTTCAACAATCAATAAGAAGAAGTAGAGGTGAGTATGAATTTCCAAAGAATCATATGTGTTTTTGTATTCTTAAGCGTCTCAATTTTAGTCGTGAAAGCCCAATATAACAACGCCGTCGTCTTGAAGGCATCATCAGAAACTACTGACAAACTAAGGTTTTCGATTTGGACTCAGAAAAGTGAAATTGATTTAGGGCAAAACATTACAGTCGATTATTCAGTTGAAAATAAATCAAGCAGAACTTTTTACTTAGTCAAGGACAAAAGCTATAGGATTAGGATTTTTGGTGAAAACATGATTGTCGAAGCCCCAAGTGCGTTGCCAACAAACCACGGAGATTTCGACTTTACCTATATTCAAATTAAACCTAAGAAAAGAATACTTGGACAAATAGAAATTCCAAAAGAAAAGATCGAGTCGGAGGGTGTTCTACCAATTTCAATTGGCTTCGGGTATGTTGACAATATAAACGGTATTGATCAAACGCTCAAAGCAGGAGATGATCCCTTCCCTCTGAGAAGCGGGCTAGAAAAACGCATCAAAAGGCTCTATATTGGGGACTTGGGAGTAAGTATTAAATAGTTCTTTTTGAGAATAATCGATCTACTTTCGAATCCCTCCGGTTCGTTGTCAAGCGACGGCGTCCAACCCGAATTTCTTGGGGATCGATGACGCGACCGAGATGGTTACGCCGGCGGGGTCGACGACGGTGACTCTGAGCTGGCGGCAAGACTACTCGTTCGACCGTTTCGGCAACCGCAACTTCGTCGAGGCGAACACGACGACGATTCCGAGGAACTGCCTCGACAACCAGACGCCGCCTAACCTGACGGTCTGCGATGAGGACCGAAAGGCGTTCAACCCGAATGTAAACGCGTCGAACAACCGGCTCAGTTCATCGGACGGCTACCAATTCGACGCCGCGGGAAACACTATCCGCGATCCGCAGTTCCGCAAATTCACCTACGACGCCGAGAACAAGCAGACGAAAGTCGAAACCGTCGACGCCAACGGCACGGTCACCGGCACGCTCGGCCAATACTTTTACGACGGCGACGGACGCAGGGTCAAGAAGATCGCCTGGATCAACGGCCAGTGGGAAACAACCGTCTTCGTCTACGACGCATCTTCACGCTTGGTGGCCGAATACTCGACAATCCTGAACGAAACCCCGCAAGTGGCATATCTGACCAATGACCACCTCGGCAGCCCGCGGATCAACACCAACGAAAACGGGGCCGTCATCTCAAGACACGACTACCGCCCGTACGGCGAGGAAGTCTCCGAGCGGACTCACGCGCAGTACGCCGGCGACCGGATCCGCAAGCAATTCACCGGCTACGAACGCGACATCGAGACGGACCTAGATTTTGCTCAAGCAAGGACATATTCATCAAGAATCGGACGGTTTACGGGGGCGGATGCACCATTAATGGATCAAGATGAAAATGCCCCGCAAAGCTGGAACTTATTCACTTACGTAAGAAATAGTCCACTAAAGTTTATTGACCCAACTGGAAACGAAGCAGATGAGCCGGGTTTTTGGGAGAAGTTCAAGAATCTGTTTAACTGGGGTATATGGGGCGGAGAAGAAGATGTTCAGAAAATGGAGGATGCCCGACGTGACTGGCTTGTTCAAAACAATTTTTATCAACAAGCCCCAGATGGGACTTGGTATCCGATAGACGCTACGAATATGAATCGATCGGCCATTTGGTATTGGTATAACAAATTCCAAAACGCAATTGCGTACGGCAGGTTGACGGATTTGACTGCCGAACAACAGGCCGCGGCAAACATCTTACCAGCTATTACGACCGCACCGATGGCAGCTACACCTGTTGCGCCAGCGCGACCGTCGCAGGTTTTGCAGTTTGGTCAAAAACAACTTCAAAAGAAATTCAAGCACGCGAAGGACTTTGGAGTGCAGGGAAACTATAATGCAAATACCGCACAACAGTTTCAACAAGCTGTTCAAAATCACGTAGCTAACGCAGGTAATCAGGTTATTAAAGGGACTTACAGAGGGCAACAGGTAATTCATCACTATAATCCGCAGACAGGACTTAATGTGATAACCGACAGAGCCGGAAACTTTGTAAGTGGCTGGAAACTCAACCCGGCACAAGCGCAAAATGTTACGACAGGAGGTAGTCTATGATGGAAGCAAGAGAAAAAGAAAACTCGGTAAAACTCAAGGACTATGTAACCTTAATCAATGAATACTTATCAGACAAAATAAGTGTTCTTGATTTCGAGCAGAGGTATCTTGAGATGTTCAAACAGGATGAAACATTATGGACTGGAGAGGAGTTTGCTGTATTAAATGACTTATTCAGCGACCTTGACGCTTTTTGTTATGATTCTACAATTCGGGATTCCGAAGACTTGGATGAGCCACAGTTAAGAAATAGGGCTGAGATAGCTTTAGAAAAACTAGAGAAATTACTAAGTTAAGTTAGTAATTGCGGCAGAGTTAGGAAACCTCGACTTTTTTATCAATCGCGGCTTGACCCGATGTTTGTTGGCTTTTACGCGGCTTTCGCTTTGAGAGCCTCTTTTTTATTGGCTTTTATTACTATCGGCGGTCAGACGTTCGCCCATCGTTTGGCTTCGTGTTTGAGTATCATTCCTTCCAAGAGGGCTTTGATAATCTTCTTTTCTTCTTCGGGATTGTCCAGAGTAAAAAGAACGCAAAGCTTGGGGAGCAATAAAGGATAATTTTTGGGGAAAGATATAACAAATTATCTTGGTATCAAAGTGCGTCGCATTTATACAAGGAGAATGATCAGCGGTCACTTCAGGTTGAAAATTGGCAGAGAGACCGTTTAGGGCTTCCGCATAGGAAAAGTCATTAATTGTCACATCGTTTTGATGAATTGATTGGGAGCTTTTATTGTGAAAAAAGTCATAGACTCTATTAGCTTTTGGATAGGATTTACCTTTGGCGTAATTCTATTCTTAGTCATTAATGTTAGCGATGTTGTAAAGCAATCTTCAAGAATTTGTTTTGATTGTGATAAAGGATATGGAAAACCTTTTAGGATTTATGAGTCAGGAAGTATGATACACAACAGGGAAATTCTTTGGGGGGGGGTAATTGCGGATGTTCTAATCGCATTGATTGTCAGCACAATAATTGGCTGGGTCTTTTACTTTATAGTGGCGGAGCTTTTCAAACCCTCGTCTCTAAAATAAAAATTGTATTTAATTTACCGAATATACGTGTGGCAGAAATCCCTGTTCGAGGAAAAGGAGAATCCTCGTTTTACGGCAATCCTCGTAGTTTCGACGTTCCAGATGTTCAACAATGGCCTTTGATTTGTTGGTCGAGTACTTTTTCGGTTGTCGAATCGCGACCGCGCTTTCGACATCTATCGTGCTAATTGCGATCAACGGTTTCTATTTCATTTACTTGGGGAATTTCGAAAAGCTGATAGAGAGGTTGTCGAGAGAATCGGAAGCGAGCAGGCAGGAATACACGATATTGCTGGGCATACATAATGCGGAGAGGCTGATCGAGCAAAGTTGAGAGATCAGGGTATTCGGGACATGCTGCAGGATCCGTCGGGACCGTACAGGTACAGATATGTCCCAAGTGCGTTTCCGTCCGTGAATCTGCCCGGCCTAAGTCCGGGTCGCTGGACCAATGACGGCGGACCGTTGTCTTTCTAGTGTTTGTTGAAATCACCATATGCGAATTAGTCGTTGCATTATTGCTTTAGTTATCTTGATGTTAGCCGGCTGCGCCGCGGCACAGGACCAAAAGTCGACAGTGGGGCTCTCGAGGAATGACGTGATCATCGATCGGGCGAAGCCATCGATCTATCTTTGCCGCGATCGGGGCAAGTCGGATGGGTCGTTGATGAAGCCGCGATTTCGGTTGACGAATAACCTCGTTTGGGCTGTCATGGTAGAGAGTCAGAAAGCGGCTGACAAGCTTGAGGTCTTCAAGCTGTCAAATGGCACAAAGGTCGGCGCGGTTGCTGAAGGGACGGTGTCGTATTTGTCCGTCTTGCCGATTAGCGGGGACTCAGATGGTGCGATTGACTCACCCTATCGATCAAGCTTGACCTGGTTAAGAGCCGCCGGTTCGACATACTTTCTGATTCCAGAGCCAATCGCGAAAAGTCAGGAGTTGTACATCGGATTCAAATACGAGTGGGAGATCATCGGAAGCGCGGGTTTCGAGTCATATTCACCGACCCATCGAGTTTATTTCACGCTCGATCAAGTTAGCGATTGTTCGTAAGTGCTAACTCGACGCCGCAGAGTCCTGCAAAATGCGATGAGGACATGAAGGTGTCAATCAGCGTTAGCTTTTGACCCCCCTTTAGTCATTGTTGTCCGGAGTTGTGGAAGAGTTGGCGGCAATTGCCGACAACTCTTCCACAACTCCCGTGCGCGCCGCGGCGGCCCGCTTTTCCTTGAGCCGGTAGCTTTCGCCCCGGATGTTGATCACCGTCGAGCGGTGGAGCAGCCGGTCGAGAGCCGCGCTCGCCATCACCGCGTCTCCGGCGAAGACCTCGCCCCAGGCCGCGAAGGCCTTGTTGCTCGTCAGGATGACCGCTCCCTTGCGTTCGTATCTCTCCGAGATGACCTGAAACAACAGGCTCGCCTCGGGAGGTTCGAGCTTCAGGTAGCCGACCTCGTCGATGATCTTTCGGGCGCGTCAGGTTCTTGATCTCGCGCGAGAGCCGGTTCCCGTGCATCGCCCGCACGAGTTTGCGGGCCGCGTCAGCGGTGCGGTGAATTTAGGCGAGGGGTTCAACCAACGGTAAACGCGGAGTTTTGATCACGTCTCGTCAGCGACGATTGATTCAGCCGTCGCTGACGCGACGAGTCGCAAATTCTCGGGATCCCGTGGGTTGAAACCCATGGCTAAGTTCAGGGCATCGCTACGCGATTCCGGTGGACGTGAAAAACGCGCGAAGTTTTGCCCCGACGAACCCGGCATGCGACGCTGATCTATTCGCCGTACTTGTGGCTTGCCGCCCGGATGTTTCATCGTTCACGCAAACCTTCGGCTTTGCCGCGAATCGGCAATTGGCGGCAAAGCCGCGCGGACAAGTAGCCCATCCCCGGGACTGTCTGAAAAGTCCATATTCCTGAAAGTCGCAAACGGGACAACAAAAGCAGCGTGCGGCAAGGCGAAAGAAACGAGCGCCGCCCTTTATTGAACAACGCGACATCATGATGCTGCAAGTGTCCAACAATCAACGACTTACCTTCGACCCCTTCAGGGTCGGCGTCCCATCTGACTAAGATCCTGGGGTTACGCTTCGCTCACCCCAGGCTATTATCTGATTCGCTTTCAGCGAATTTATGCACTTTTCAGACAGCCTCCACATCCGGCGGCAAAGCCACCGTAAGAGGACATCCGTGCGGCAGCCGCTTTTAGTGCACATCCGGGCGGCAAGGACCTGATTCGATTTTGACTTTGACTGTCTGAAATGCTTCAATTTAAGCCTAGCGTGGTGAGTTAGAGCGACTTGCGACCACGTAAAATAAGCCGCTAAACAGCTATGAGTTTAAGTTCGAAAGGTTGTGAAACTCTGTGCTTGTTGAGCGCGGAGTTTTTTCTTTCAAGTTTGTGAATCCGGATTCTTGAATGACGATCGTCAGATCAATCAGCCGCGTTATTTTGTTTGTCGCCGACCCTGCGTTGATGACGCGCTTTTACCGCGATGTGATCGGGCTTGCGGTTGTCGGCGACGGTGATCCGGGTTTCGTCATTCTCGGCGGGAATGGCTGCCAACTGGCGCTGCACCGGATTCCGGACGAATACTTGAGCGACAGCGAGGCAAATTCGCCGCGTGAGGATTCGTACGTGAAGTTTGTTTTACACAGCGACGATGTCGAGTCGGACCGCGAAAGACTGGCTGCCGCGGGCGCGCGGATGCGCGAGATCCAACGTTACAATGGGCTGACGTTCTGTGATGGCGCCGACCCTGAAGGGAATGTTTTTCAGATCAGCAGCCGGGTTTAGCCCGGAATGCGCAATGGCCGGTTTTGCCCGCGAATCTTCGCGAATGCGCGCTAATATGAACGACGATTCAAGACCCGCGAAAGAACGTCGATTCTTGAATTGTTCAAACTGGATTCGGATCAGAATCGCATTCGCGCCGATTCGCGGAGATTCGCGGGGAAGTAATTTGGGTTTAGTGTTATGAGTCAATTTCTGGATTTACTGAAAGAGAAGATCGTCGTTTTCGACGGCGCGATGGGTAGCAATCTGCAGTCGCAGAACCTGACGATCGATGATTGGGGCGGGCCGAATTTCGAGAACTGTTCGGAGAATCTGCTTTATACCAAACCGGAAGCGATCGAAACGGTCCACGTCGGATTTCTCGAAGTGGGCTGCGACGTCATCGAGACGAATTCGTTCGGCGGCGGGGAAGTCGTGCTCCAGGAATTCGGCATCGCCGACAAGGCATACGACGTCAACAAACTCGCGGCGAGTTTCGCCAAGAACCTCGCGAACCAGTATTCGACGATGGAAAAGCCGCGATTCGTCGCCGGCTCGATCGGTCCCGGCACCAAATTGCCGACGCTCGGCCACATCACTTACGACGATCTCAAGAAATCCTATGTTCAGCAGGTGCGCGGCCTTTTCGACGGCGGCGTCGATATGTTCATCGTCGAAACCTGCCAGGATATCTTGCAGACAAAGGCGGCTCTGGCCGCGATATTCGATTTCTTCAAAGAAAACCGAGTCAAGATCCCGGTGATCGCGCAGGTGACGATCGAGACTTTCGGGACGATGCTCAACGGAACCGAGATCTCGGCGGCGCTGACCGCGCTCGAGCCGTTTCCGATCGACGTCATCGGAATGAACTGCGGAACCGGTCCGGATCAAATGACCGAAAGCGTCAGATATTTGTGCGAGAATTCGCCGTTTCCGGTCTCCGTTCTGCCGAACGCGGGATTGCCCGAAGTTAAAGACGGTCAGCAGTTTTACACCGAATCACCGGAAGACTTCGGCCTCAAGATCGAGCATTTCGCACGCGATTTCGGGGCGAACGTCGTCGGCGGATGCTGCGGCACTTCGTTTGAACATCTGCGCGAGGCTATCGAACGCGTCGAACGGCTCTCGCCGAAACAGCGTGATGCGCATTTGGTGCCGGCAGCGTCTTCGATCTATTTTCAGCAGCCGTACACGCAGGACAATTCGTTTCTGATCGTCGGCGAGCGCGTCAACGCTTCGGGTTCGAAGAAGATGCGCGACCTTCTGAACGCCGAGGACTGGGACGGACTGGTCAGCCTCGCGAAGGAGCAGGAGCGCGAGGGCGCGCACGTGCTCGACGTCAATGTCGATTTCGTCGGCCGCGACGGCGTCGCCGATATGCACGAACTTGTCCGGCGCCTCGTGACGAACGTCCGCATTCCGTTGATGCTCGATTCGACGGAGTGGGAAAAGATGGAGGCCGGCCTGAAACTCGCCGGCGGCAAATGTCTTTTGAATTCAACGAACTTCGAGGACGGCGAGGAGCGTTATTTCAAGGTTCTCAGCATCGCCAAAGAATACGGCGCCGGAATCGTCGTCGGTTTGATCGACGAAGAAGGGATGGCGCGCACCGCAGTCGACAAGATCCGGATCGCACGTCGCGCTTTCAAAGCGGCGACCGAATACGGCCTCAAAGCGCACGACGTCTTTTTCGACCCGCTGGCCTTGCCGATCTCGACGGGTATCGAGGAAGACCGTCTGAACGCCGCCGAAACCATCAAGGCGATCCGCGTGATCCACGAGGAAATGCCCGAGGCGAACATCATTTTGGGAGTTTCGAATATCTCGTTCGGGCTGAACCCGGCGGCGCGTGTCGTTCTCAACTCGATCTTTCTGCACGAATGCGTCGAAGCCGGAATGAATTCGGCGATCGTCAACGCTTCGAAGATCCTGCCGCTCAACCGTTTCAACGAACACGAGATCGACGTCGCGCTCGAACTGATCTACGACAAACGAAAGTTCGAAGGCGAGATCTGCACCTACGATCCGCTCGGCGAGTTCACGACGATGTTTGCCGGCAAGACCGCGAAATCGATGAAACAGGACATTTCGAATCTGCCGGTCGAGGAAAAACTCAAGCGTCACATCATCGACGGCGAGAAGATCGGGCTCGAGGACAGCCTCAAAACGGCGCTCGAAAAATATGAGCCGCTCGAGATCATCAACACCTTACTTCTCGACGGGATGAAGGTCGTCGGTGACCTGTTCGGATCCGGCCAGATGCAACTGCCTTTCGTTTTGCAGTCGGCCGAGGCTATGAAGACGGCGGTGAAATTCCTCGAGCCGTTTATGGAAAAGGTCGAGGGCTCGAACAAGGGAACGATGATCCTCGCGACCGTCAAGGGCGACGTCCACGACATCGGCAAGAACCTCGTCGACATCATTCTGACGAACAACGGCTACCGCGTCATCAATCTCGGCATAAAGCAGCCGATCGAGGACATCCTCCACGCCTACAACGAGCACGGCGGCGACGCCATCGGAATGTCGGGATTGCTTGTGAAATCGACGCTCATAATGCGCGACAACCTCGAAATAATGAAGGAGCGCGGGATCAATGTTCCGGTCATCCTCGGCGGCGCGGCATTGAACCGAAAGTATGTCGACAACGACCTCGTGCCCCTTTACGACGGCAAGCTCTTTTATGCCCGCGACGCGTTCGACGGACTTCACGCGATGGATGAGGTCACGTCGGCTGCGCCTGCGGTCGGCAAAACGCCGGCGGTCGGCGATGATTCGGGATCTGCGGCGGAAGGATCGGGTTCGACGTTCGACACCGTTGCGGATTCGGAAGACCTCGTCGGCGAGGACGCCAAACTCGGGATGGTCGCGGCGCGTGTTTCGCGGCAAGCGGCGATCGAGGAACGAACAAGACACACGACGCCGTCCGATGTAACCAAAGCGGTTACAATTCCGAAAGCGCCTTTTTACGGCTCGAAGGTAGTCGAACTGACCGATCTCAACAAGGTTTTCGACTTCATCAACGAAACCGCTCTGTTCAAGGGCCAATGGCAATACAAGCAGGGCAGGAAATCGGCCGCCGAGTACGCTGAGATCCTCGAAAAGGAAGTTTATCCGCGCTTTCGCGAGGTCAAAGCGCAGGCGATCCGCGAAAAACTGCTCGAAGCGAAACTCGCTTACGGCTATTTCCCGTGCCGCTCGGAAGGAAACGACCTCATTATTTTGAACGACGATGAATCGACCGAACGCCTGCGGTTCACCTTCCCGCGCCAGCCGCTCGAACAGCGCGGATCGAAGAACCTTTGCCTTGCCGATTACTTTGCCTCCGACCGTACGGACGTCGTCGCATTTCAACTCGTGACGATGGGCCGCAAAGCGTCCGAGCACTCTCACAAACTCTTCAAATCTGACAATTACACGGACTATCTGTTGTTTCACGGACTTTCCGTCGAAGCCGCCGAGGCGCTCGCCGAACTTTGGCATAAGCGCGTCCGCGAAGAACTCGGGATCGCCGGCGACGATTCCCCGGAACTCAACAAGCTCTTCAAACAGGGCTATCAGGGATCGCGCTTCAGTTTCGGATACCCGGCGTGCCCTGATCTCGAGGACCAGTCGAAGATCTTCGAACTCCTCGGCCCCGAACGGATCGGCGTCGAACTGTCCGAGGAATTCCAGCTTCATCCGGAACAATCGACCTCGGCGATCATCGTTCACCACCGGGACGCGAAATACTTCAATGTGGAGTAAGCTTCATTTTGAAACATCGGCCGTTTGGTATAAATTCCAGTTGTGGGAGACGTTTTGGAACAACTCGATGTCCTTCAGAGTTTTACGCGGAGACTGGAGAAAATTGGAATTCAGTATATGCTCACGGGTTCGATGGCGCTGAGCCAATATGCGATTCCGCGATCGACCGTGGACATTGACATTATCGTTGCCATCAATACGGCCGTCCTGCCGGAATTTTTCGATGAGTTTCAAAGCGATTACTACATTCCGGTCGGAAGCGCGCGAAATGCGGTCGCCCGGAGTTCGATGTTCAACGTTTTGAACAACGCAACGTTGGTCAAGGTTGATTGCATTCTTCTCAAGTCAGACGAATTTCAGCAACACGCTTTCAAACGAAGGCAGCACGTCAACTACGCCGGCGAGGTTGATCTTTGGATCATCTCACGCGAAGATTTGATGATTTCCAAATTGCTATGGTCGCAAAAATCCAGATCGAGCCGGCAACTCGATGATGTCGCAAGCATTATCAAGAACGGTTTTGACGCGGGTTATTTAAGTTATTGGGTGGAAAGATTAGGATTGCAGAACGAGTTTGATGAAAGTCAAAAACGGGCAGAGACCCGGCATATTGACGGATACGACACCGGAGATCGATGATTTGAGCAATCGACGCTGGATGTCGAAAACACCGCAAGAACGCAATCTGTTCGCGGCGCGGATGAATGCCGCGGCGAGACGGGTCGTTGTCGCATCGCTTGGGGCCGGACTTTCCGAACGCGAATTCAAGCAACGACTGCATCGAAGGCTCTACGGTGAGAAACTTCCCGACGACTTTTTCGATCAACACCCGCCGAAGGACTGATCCGAGGGTCGGCGCCGACGCATTTCGTGTTATAGTCTCAAAAAAAATCGAGGATAATCCGATGTCTAAATTCGTTGACGTGTATCTTTTGCCGATCCCGGAAGAGAATGTCGGGGCGTACCGCGACCTTGCGGCGATTGCTTCCAAGTTCTTCTTGAAACACGGCGCGCGCCGATATCGTGAGTATGTCGCTGCCGATCTCAACGCGCCTGAGTTGATCCCGTTTCCGAGTGTGGTCGAACTTCTGCCCGGCGAGACGCTTGTTTACGCCGCCGTCGAGTTTGATTCCAAAGAGCAGCGTGACGCGGCAAACAAGCTCGCGTTCAACGACCCGGAGATGGCCGCGATGATGTCCTGCAAACCGCTCTTCGATTACAAACGGATGGTTTACGGCGGGTTTTCGATTCTCGTCGATGAATCTTGAGGGGACGATATATGAAAATTGCCGTAATTGCGGTTCGCGTACTGCTCGGACTCTTGCTCTTGTTCGCATCGGTTGCGTTCTTTGCGAATCTCGTTCCGCCGCCGGAGCTTTCCGGAAACGCAAAGGCGTTCTTCGAAGGACTCGCCGCGTCGAAGTACATCGTTCCGGTCGTAAAGGTCTTTGAGTTTCTGTGCGGGATCGCGTTTCTTTCAGGCCGTTTCGTGCCCCTCGCGGTCGTTGTCTTTTTCCCGATCGCAGTGAATATCCTGCTCGTACATCTCCTCGTGATGCCTGACGGTTTGCCCGTCGCGATCGCCGTCTTCGCCGCCGAGGCATTTCTCGTTTTTGCCAACTGGAGATCTTTCGAATCGCTTCTCAAAGCGAAGTGAGCGATCGGGATAGCTTGAATCGCCGCGAACGCCCGAGGCATCCTGCTCGCGCATCCGGTTCTTTCAAACCGCGTCTCCGGCCGGTTTCCGAATCCCCGTCTGTTCGGTGTAGAATTTAGCTATGACCGAAGAGAAAAAGCAGCACGATGACCAGTCGACGAAAGAAAAGCTCGGTGCCGTCGGGCAATTGATCGTCGGCGAACTCGAAAAGATCGGCGGGATACTGACCGGCGATCCGACGACTCAGGCCGAAGGCGATTACAACCTCGAAGCGGGCAGTCTGCATCTTGAGAATGCCGATGCCGGTTCCGATAAGGCTGCCGAAGAAAACTCCTAAGTGTCCCTAAATCAATGAAAAAGAAGATATTTATTGCCGGTTCGGGGGGAATCGGGGAAGCCGCCGCGCTGCTCTTGCGCGAGTGGTCGGAATTTGAGGTCGAGCTCTGTCTCGGCGATGTTTCGGAAGAAAATCTCGAAAGTGCGCGCCGCTTCGTCCTTGACGGATCCAACAAAACGTCAGAAGTTGAATCGGTTCTGATGGCACGCGACGGCATCAATGACGCGATGAAGTCCGCATTCGACGAATGCGACTGTCTGCTCGACTGTTCGCCGGGCGGGCAGGCTCCGAAGATGGCGCGGTTCGCAAAGGATTTCGGGATGCATTACGCGAATCTGACGGAATATGTCGCCGAGACCGACGAGATCATGGAACTCGCAAGGGACGCCCAAACGGGATTTGTCCTGCAAACCGGACTGGCGCCGGGTTTTATCAACGTCCTCGCGATGTCGCTTTACAACGAGTTCGTCGCGAAATACGAGAACGACAAGGTCGAGCGCATCGGGATGAAGGTCGGCGCGCTCACGGCGCACGCGCACGAGCCGCATTTTTACGGCTTTACCTGGTCGCCGATCGGCGTCGCGACCGAATACGTCAAGAACTCGCGCGTCATCCGCGACTTCAAGATCACCGAACGACCGGCGCTTTCGGCGCGCGAAACGATCGTCATCGGAGCGCGCACCTACGAAGCCGACCTGACATCGGGCGGTGCCGCCGATCTGCCGGATTTCTTCGTCGGCAAGGCGAGATCGCTGGATTACAAGACGCTCCGCTACGTCGGCCACTACGAATGGGTCGAACGGCAGGTGAAGAAATTGCCGAAAGACGAAAATCTCCCGAATCGGTTGCAGGACGTTATGCTCCAAGCCATCCCGTCGGTCGAGGACGATCTGGTTCTAGTTCACGCGTCCGTTGACGGATTCGATTCGCACGGCCGTCGCCGGATGATCGAAAAAGCGTATTACGTTGAACCGCTTGAGATCAACGGCAAGAGCCTTCGGGCAATCCAAACGACGACCGCGGCCCCGCTTTGCGAGTCGGCAATGATGCTGCTCAAAGGCGACAGAAAAGGCGTTGTCCTTCAAAGCGAGGTCGAACCGCATTCGTTTATGCACGGCACCTTTGTTTCGAGAGTTTACTCGATCCTATGACGGCAAGCAGTACGAACCGGTTGCACCTGGTCCAGGGATACATCGACGCCTACAACCGTTGCGATGTCCCGGCGATGTTGCGGACCCTTCATCCGGACATCGAATTCAAGAATGTTTCCGGCGGGCGTGTCACATCAAACACGGTCGGGATTGCTCAATTTGAAGAGAAGGCCAGAGCGTCGGCGAGGCTCTTCAAGACAAGGCATCAGCACATCGAGGAGATTTCGTTTCTGGAAGACAGGATCGAGGTCCGGATCGGGTACAGCGCGACGCTCGCGGTGGATCTCCCGAACGGTCTCAGGGCGGGACGAACCATCGAACTCAATGGCCGCTCGATTTTCCGGTTCTCCGGCGACCTCATAATCGGGATAGAAGACATCAGTTAAGGATTTAAGTCCTGTTTCTTTTATGCGGATCGTTTGCCTGTCAGACACGCACAATTGCAACGAACAGATCGCCGTTCCGGACGGCGACCTTCTGATCCATTCGGGCGACGCGACCAACCGCGGATCGGAAGACGAGGTCAGCGCGTTCCTGGAATGGTTTGCTTCGCTCCCGCACAGAAACAAGATCTTCGTCGCCGGCAACCACGACTGGCTCTACGAGACGAACAACGAACTCGCGCGTCGTTTGACATCGGATTTCGGGATCATCTATCTGCAAGACTCGTCCGTAGACATCGACGGATTCAAGATCTACGGCAGCCCCTGGCAGCCGCGCTTTTTCGACTGGGCGTTCAATCTCGAGCGCGGCACCGAACTCGCCTCAAAGTGGCGGCTGATTCCTGACGACACGAACATTCTGGTCACGCACGGTCCGCCGAACGGGATTCTGGATGTCGTCGAGCGCCCCTATTTTTCGGAGAACACGGGATGCGAGGAACTCGCAAAACGGGTCGAATCGCTGAGCGTTGGGGGGCATTTGAAACTCCATATCTTCGGCCATATACACTGCGGTTACGGTGTCGACGAAAGGTTCGGCATCAAGTTCGTCAACGCTTCGAACTGCGACGAGGAATACGGGCCGACCCAGCCGCCGATCGTCGTCGATATCTAAAAAGATGTCCGGTTTGATCCGAACAAACTCGGGAAACTCCGATTTCCGCGAACTCGTCGCGATGCTCGATGCCGAGCTTGCCATTCGTGACGGCGCGGAGCATTCGTTCTATGCCCAGTTCAACAGGATCGATTCGATCGCGAATGTGGTAGTCGCCTACGACGGCGATCGAGCGATCGGTTGCGGCGCGTTCAAGCCTTTCGAAGGCGCGATCGTTGAGATCAAACGGATGTACGTTCGACCGGAATACCGCGGTCGGGCCGTCGCCGTGAAGGTTCTGAACGAACTCGAAAAATGGGCTCGCGAAGAGGGGGCTGTCGAAGCGGTTCTGGAAACAGGTTTCAAGCAACCGGAAGCGATCAGGCTATACGAAAAGTCCGGCTACGATCGAATCCCGAACTATGGTCAGTATGCCGACGTCGAAAACAGCATCTGTATGCGCAAATCATTCTGAAAGCGGACCGGGATCCTTACCGAGCGCCGTCGACCGCGGGAAGATGAAATAGATCGTCACGAACGCGTAGATCGCAAACGCCAGATACGGATGGATCCAGGCAACGCCGATCGCGACGAGATAAGGCGTCGGACCAAAAAACAAAACATTTCGAAGGCCGCGACGCAACTCCGCGTTGGATACGCCTTGCGTGATCTCAACACGTTTGAGCATATACCATCTGATCAGCAGAAAAGCGATCCCCATCATAAACGACACCGCCCCGTAAACGCTGACCGCCAACGGGTTATGCGGATAGTCTCCCATCAGCGCGGTCGGAAAGGGAATCAGCGAGACCCATAAAAGCAGATTGGCGTTCAGCCAGAAGAACGGCTGGTCGATCGTCCTGACGGCCTCGAAGATCCGATGGTGATTGACCCAGATCACGCAGACCGTCAGGAAACTTATCATCCAAGCGACGACCTTCGGGAGCAGATTCCAGAGTGCGGCCGAAAGCAGCGCGACCGAATCGTGGTCGGCGATGTGCGGGACCTTGATCTCGAGCACGAGCAACGTGACGATGATCGCAAAGATCCCATCGCTGAACGTCTCGACGCGGCCCTTGGTGAAGTATCCCATCAGCGCCTGAAGATCTGAAACGCGAAATCTCTCTTCAGATCGGTCGAGTATGCGAGATGGATCCAGAGCATCGCGAGCGGTTCGAGCAGACGGGATTTCGTCAGGTCGCCGATCGCGATCGCCTCGAAACCGATGTCTTCGGCGAGTTTGCGTACGGTCTCGACGGCGTCGTGATCATCGCCGCAGACGAACATCATCGATTTCGAGGCGTCCGCCATATTCGCGAAACCCGTTGAGTTAAAACATTTTACGAGGTTGGCTCCAGCCGTGAACGGCGCGATCTGTTCGGCGCCCGAAGTGTCGAAACCGCAGGTGAGCGCGAGACCTTTGTCGGTCATCGTGAGCGGGTTTGTCGCATCAACGATGATCTTGCCTTCGATGTCGCCGCAATCCCGAAGCGCGGATTCGACCGCGCCAAACGGCACCGCAAGAATTATGACCTCCGAGTCGTGAGCGGCTTCAGCGGTTGTTTCGAACCTCGTCCCGGGAACCGCTTCGCGTGGCTCGGCCGGATTTCGCACGCCGAATTCGACTTCGTGACCGACTTCGGCCAACCGCCGTCCAAGTGCCGCGCCGACGTTTCCGGCGCCAAGAATTGCAATTTTCATTCTGTACTCCTTCTGGTGGAAGCTGATCGCGTCGAGTCCGAGCGGATCATCAGCCCGCCAAACGCCGCAAGTGCGCCGTCGGCGATCAGCGAAAAAGTCCTGAACGCGACGACTCGCGAGTGCGATTTCGGTTTCGAATTCCCCGGTTCACGTGGCGTAGGCCGACGATGTCAAAAGACTCGCCATACGCTTTAGCCACTTGTCAACCATCGGAGGATAGGGACCCGGTTCGGCGATCGCCACAATCGTGTAATCATCAAGGACAGCCGCCAATACCCAGCCAATGCGCGTCAGTTCGACGCCGATGTTATGTTGGCCGCCGAACCGATCGCACATATAATCCCGGCAGGCGCGGGCCGCGTCTTGCAGTTTCACCCCGGCCTGGGGATCATCCAAGAAGATTCGTGCCGAGTCCTTCAAGACAATCTTCTCTTCAATTTGACCGTTGCGCAACAACACGACAGCCGTCATCTCCGATGGCCAATAGCCGATGGAAAAAGCCCAGGCGTTGATCATGCTCTGAGGTCGAATCATCATAACTTGCCTCCACTGTCTGCAGATGACGGGATCCTCAGTTTCGCGGGGGCTCCGCCGGGAATCGACAGGTTTGCCGTAACCTGCCGCGTTCAAGGACCCGTCAGCGTACCGACGAACTGGGAACCGCGACGTCGCCGTTCGCGCCGAAGCCCTGGATCAGAGTTCCCGCCGTCGAGCGCTGGACGTACCAAGTGCTGTTCGTCGAGCGAAAGACCCCGCCGTCGTACTTGCCGTCGCCGTCGTAATCTCCGGGAACCGGCGTGTCGGACGAGATTCCGAACGGGAAGGAATAGAACGTCGAGTTTTCACTTCTCAAAACAAACCATTCACCGTTTCGGAAAAAGGCCGGGTCGGCCTTGCCGTCGCCGGTATAGTCGCCCTGAACCGTCTTGTCGGTGCTCGTTCCGAAAGTCACGGCGATGACGCCGGACGTCGAACGGTTCAGCCACCATTGTCCGACGCTTGGCCGATAGATCGCGATATCGGCTTTGCCGTCGCCGTCATAATCGGCCGCGACCGGTTTGTCGCCCGCGGAGCCGAATGCCTGGATCGTCGTTCCGCCGCCGGATCTCTGGATGTACCAAGTCGAGTTCGAAGCTCTGAAGACCGCCGCGTCCGTTTTGTTGTCGCCGTCGTAGTCCGCCGGAACCGGCGTGTCGGTCGAAACGCCGAACGGGAAAGAGTAAAAGGTCGCGTTCTCGCTCCGGAAGACAAACCACTCACCGTTCGACGGTCGGAAGAACGCGAGGTCGGCCTTGCCGTCGCCGGTAAAATCGCCCGGCGTCAGCGTGTCGGTCGAGGTCCCGAACTGAAACGCACGGTTGCCGCCGTCGCTCGACCGCAAATACCACCATTCGCCGACGCCCGGACGAAAGATCGAGATGTCCGACTTGGCGTCGCCGTCGAAGTCGAACGGAGCCCGCGCGGTTGGCGCGAGCGAGCCTTTTGCAAGTTCGCCGACGAACGAGAGCGCGAGTTTCGTGAATTTCAAAGCGTGGTTGGCGTTGCTGCCGCTCTGCGATATCGTGTCGTTGATCGAATGGATCGTTCCGTTGTAAGTCTGCATCGTCGATTCGAACGGCATCGACGTCGGATAGCCGCGGTTGAACCACGAAGCGTGATCCGAGCAACCGTATCCGCAGACCGATGTGCCGACCGAAAGCGACGGCTGATAGGCCGTGACCAGGTCTTGTACAAACTGATTCTGGGCCGCATTTGAGAAATCGGTCATCAGCACGATGTCGAACGCCGATCCCTTGTAATTCGTCATATCGAGCTGCACGACGCCGACGACATTCTTGTTTTGATTTCGGTAGTCGAGAGCGATCGCACCCGAACCCTTGAGCCCGACCTCTTCGGCCGCGTAGGCCATAAACTTGACCGTCCGATTCGGGCGAAAGCCCTTTGCCATCAACACGCGGATCGTTTCCGTGAGGCTCGCGACGCCGGACGCGTCGTCATCGGCGCCGGGCGCGTTCAAGGTCGCCCCGCCGGTGTTGATCGAATCCTGGTGCGCGCCCAAAACGACGATCTCGTCGGGGAGCGTCTGTCCCTGAATAGTCATCACGATCGACGGCTGCGGAGTGGTTGCCACCGGATGCACGTAGTTTTCAACGGTAACGTCGGAACGACCGGCGGCAAGTGCGGTCCATTTGTTCTTGATCCAGTTTGCCGAATCAAGGCCCGTCGGTTGATTATGCCGTCGGGTCGGGAACGCCGAAAGATCGATGATCGCCTGACGGTTCTGGAGTTCGCTCGCTTCGGCGAGCATCGGCGAAACCGCGGCCTGATTGTCGATCGTGTACGTCACGAATTGCTGCAAAGGGTCGACCGCCTGCAACGCCTCGACCGAGGCGATCGCATCGTCCTTGCTCGGATGCGCGATGAAGCCGCTGCATTTGTGAAAATGCTCGTGCATCAAGCGCGACATCGATTCCATCTGAGCTTCCGTCAGACGCAGAAGGGCGATTCCGCCGATTGCCATCTCGACTTTGGCTTCGGCCAGTCCGCTCGGGTCATCGACGAGGCCGTTCCGGATCTGTGCCAGTTCATTCTGATCGAAGGACACCCAGACCTCGGAATTCTCGGCGTTCGCGCGCGTGTACTGGAAAACAGAGAAACCGAAGACCGCGATCATCAGAGCGGTCAATGAATAGAATCGTTTTGTTCGCAACATAAATGTGTAATCTGGCTTGTAAACTATGACCGGTCCGCAGGCAAACGCCGAAAGAGCCGCCGGTGGAACTCGTGACACCTCTAATTTATTCGCAAATCGCGGTTTCGACAATCGGTGTCGACATTAGGAAATCCGATGCGGATTATTAGACAAAGTAACGAATCGAAAGGGCCGCCAACGATGTCGGCGGCCCTCGATGAGAATTACAGGAACTCTCAGCGGACAAATGCGTTCGGGACTGCAATGTCGCCCGCAGCGCCGAAGGCCTGGATCAGCGTTCCGGCGGTGCTCCTCTGGACGTACCAAGTGTTGTTCGAAGAGCGATAGACAGCGCCGTCGAACTTGCCGTCGCCGTCGTAGTCTCCCGGAACCGGCGTGTCGGTCGAGATGCCGAACGGGAAGGAATAGAAGGTCGAGTTCTCACTTCTCAACACGAACCACTCGCCGTTCCTGAAGAACGCGAGGTCGGCCTTGCCGTCGCCCGTGTAATCGCCCTGAACGGTCTTGTCGGTGCTCGTTCCGAACGTCACGGCGATGATGCCGGCCGTCGAACGGTTCAACCACCACTGGCCTGATCCCGGCCGATAGATGGCGATGTCATCCTTGCCGTCGCCGTCATAATCCGCGGCCACCGGCTTGTCGTTCGCGGCGCCGAACGCCTGGATCGTCGTCCCGCCGCCCGAATTCTGTATGTACCAGGTCGAGTTCGAAGGCCGGAAAACTGCGGCATCGGTTTTGCCGTCGCCGTCAAAGTCACCGGGCGCGGGAACGTCGTTGGCAGCGCCGAACGGGAACGAATAGAAGGTCGCGTTCTCGCTCCGAAAGACATACCACGTTCCGGCCGATGCGCGGTAGAAGGCCAGATCCGTCTTGCCGTCGCCGGTGAAATCTCCCGGCGTCAGCGTATCCGTCGACGTCCCGAACTGGAACGCACGGTTGCCGCCGTCACTCGAACGCAGATACCACCATTCGCTGACCGACGGACGGAAGATCGAGATATCGGTCTTCGCGTCGCCGTCGAAATCGACGAACCGGCGGCCCGTTGCCGAAGCCGATGTGATCGTGAAATTCGTATCGGAAATATCAAAGAAAATGTTGCCAACTGCTTCGACCTTGATGCGTGCCGTCGTCGTCGGAATGTTCGGGATGAGGATGGCGTCGCTTCCGTCGTTCGGAGTGCTTGCGACCAAGACGTTCGGGAAAGTCTGTCCGCCGTCGGTTGAAAGCGTGATCTTGACGTTCGTCGCGCTGACCGGCGCGGCGGTCGTGTTCGCGACCGACCAGGTGATCGTCTGGACCGAATTGGCGGCAATCGACACCGCCGTGTTTGGCGACGTCACGGCAAACGGACCGGAATTGCCGTCGACCGCGACCGTCGCCGTCGCGGTGTTGATCCCGCCGGCGTTGGCACGGTTGTCGCGGGCGATCACCTGAAACGCCATCGACCGCGTGATCGCCGGCAGAAGTTCGCCGATCAGGCAGGGGGTCGCGCGGTTGCAGGAAAACGTCGATGGCGGAACGTTTGCGTTGTTCAGGATGTACGGAAGCGAAGGAAAGGTGCGCGCTCCGCTCGTCGTCGGCAAATATGATCGGAAGATGGGTTTCGCAACCCCGTCGGAATCGGTGTTCGGGACGGCAGTTGTCGAAGCGCCGAGATTATACTCCTGCCAATCGTACGTCAGCGAATCGTTGTTGACGTCCGAGCCCGTTGCGGTCAGCGTGAACGGCGTCTGTTTCGGAATGTTGAAACTCGGACCGCCGACGACCGACACGGTCGGCGGCGTGTTGCCGCTCGCCGTCGTCGCGGCGCAACCGTTTCCGCCTCCGGTCTGGCTGAAGGCGACTATCACCTCGAGACTGCGGACGTGGAATGTGTCGATGCTGTTGCGCGCCAGATCCTGATTTCCGCAGATTCCGGCGTACGCCATTATCGTCACGCCGCTTCCGGGTTCGTAGGCGTTCGTGGCGCTGCGATTGCCGCCCGAACAGTTGCTGACCGCGCCATTGAATGTATGGTTCGAGCCCCATTGGTGGCCCATTTCGTGGGCGACGTAATCGATCGCGAAGGGGTCGCCGACCGGGTTCGTCAGCCCCGTCACGCCGCGCGCCTTGTTGGCGCCGCAGGGTCCGTTGAGCGTCGCAACGCCGCCGCCGCCGGTTGAAAACACGTGGCCGATGTCGTAATTGGCGGTTTGGATGACAGTATTGAGGTTGTTGGTATTCTCGGTCAGCATCGTCGAACCGCTTGAATTCGTATACGGATCCGTCGCGCCGTCGGTGTAGATCAGAAGGTCATTGTTGGCGATGATGTTCATACGGATCGCGAGATCGCGCTCGTAGACGCCGTTGACGCGGTTCATTATCAAAACCTGCTGCTCCAGCGCGCGCGTCTTCGCCTGGGCGTCCGAATCTCCGGCCTGCCGGAAAACGGCCGTATACTCGCCGGTCGCCGCCACCGCCAAGCGATACTGGCGCAACTGCGTCCCCGATGTGACGTCCTCGTCGTTGCCGTTGAAATACTCGTCGAACCCGTCCGAAAGAAACTCGGCCTTTTCGACATCCTCGAATTCGCAGATGAACGGATTGAGCTTCGGAGCGTCCGATTTCCGGTAGCTGATGTAGTTTTCAGTGTCGCCAGATTTGAAGTACGGATCGACCAAAACGGTCCCGCGCGACGAGAGGATCATCGAATGAAATCCGGTTGGCAGAAAGTCGAACCTGACGGTCGCCGTCACGTCATCGATCCCCTGGCCGCGATAGGTTCGGGCGAGTTCCGGGTACTTTTTTGCGAGCCCGTCTTCGATGATCGGTGAACGTTCGATCCTGAAACGCTGAAACGAACCGTCAGGCATCGGCAGCGTCAGGATCACCGCACGCTCCGACGCGTCGTTCGAAAACTCGCGCGGCGCGTTTCCTAGGATCGTTTCGAGCGCGTTCTTGCCGAGTTTGAAAGTTCGGTAGTCGCCCGGTATCAGCGATCGCTCCGACTCGGTCGAGCGAAGCGACGCGTCGTCGATCGCGCTCCAAACGCCATCGGACGAGACGTCGCCGGCCGCCGTCACGGTCAAGGAAAGACTAAGAAAGATCGCCGAAACGAAGGCGAGTCGCAAGAAAATAAGGTTCATTTGGTTCTCCGGATATCGTTAATCAGAAATGACAAGAATCAAAGGTCAGTTAAGCAATTTTGCACATTTCTTCGGCCCCTGTCCACCGAATTTTTCGGCAGAATCATTTGTGTTAGACTTTGCTAATCGAATATGTCCGACGAAAAACTGGTTTCAAGACAAACGACGGCGCTCGATCCGTATCCGTCGGCAAAGGAACTTTCGGTGCTCAACCTGACCGAGCGGCTCGGATTCCGCCTCACGTACGCGATGAACCGCGGGGCGTGGAAGAGTTTCTGGGGCTTTTGCCAAAGGCACATCGGATCGCTCTGGATCAAGATCTGCACGTACAACCTGATGAACGTGTTCGGTATCGAGAACGTCGCGAACTCCTCGATCGAAAAGCCGCTCCTGCTGGTCGCGAACCATCGGTCTTTCTTCGATATGTACGTCGTTTCGAGCGTCATATTCCGCCAGACGTCGCGTCCCGTAAAACTGTTTTTCCCGGTTCGTGCGAAGTTCTTCTATACCTCGCCGGTCGGCTGGTTCGTGAATCTCGTGATGGGCTGGTGGTCGATGTATCCGCCGTTCTTTCGCGAGGCGAAAGAGGCGGAAAAACGTGAGTTCGACAAGTTCAGCCTCGCCGAACTGATCCGCATCGCGTCCGAAGGGAAGTCGACCGTCATCGGCTTTCATCCCGAAGGCAAGCGCAACCTCGACGGCGATCCGTACAATTTCCTGCCCGCGCAGCCAGGCGTCGGCGCCGTCATCCGCAAGGCGCAGCCGCAGGTCATACCGGTTTTCATCGCCGGGCTGGGCAATGACCTGCCGAAACAGATCCTCGGAAACTGGACGGGCGGCGAAAAGGTGCGAATCTGGTTCGGAGAGGACGTCGATCTTTCGGAGTTTTATGAAAAGTCGGATCGCCTGCGGACGCACAAGGAGATCGCCGATCATCTGATGACGAAGATCGCCGAACTCGGCGAACTCGACCGCGCGAAGTTCGGAGTTCAGAAATGACGGTCCCAGTTTTTTCGTCGGAACTTGGCTTCGTTCCAGTAATTCCTGAAATGCTCGATCGACGGCCTCTCGCCGGCGACGACGGCGTTTACGCAAGCGGGGTTGAACTTGCGAGAGCTTTGACTTGTCACGTCACAACGTCCACGGCTTGTGTGCTTTTTTTGGATGCAACGTGTTTCGGACGCAAGCCATTCGTGAGATTCGTGAAATGCGTGGCAAAATCGCCCACAACGTTACGTTTCTGGTTCGGCGAGGACAAGGAGATCGCCGATCATCTGATGACGAGGATCGCGGAACTCGGCGAACTCGACCGCGAGAAGTTCGGCGTTCAGAAATGACGGTCCCAGTTTTTTCGTCGGAACTTGGCTTCGTTCCAATAGTTCCTGAAATGCTCGATCGACGGCCTCTCGCCGGCGACGACGGCGTTCACGCAAGCGGGGTTGAACTTGCGAGAGCTTTGACTTGTCACGCCACCTCGTCCACGGCTTGTGTGCTTTTTTGGGATGCAACGTGTCTCGGACGCAAGCCATTCGTGAGATTCGTGAAATGCGTGGCAAAATCGCCCACAACGTTACGTTTCTGGTTCGGCGAGGACAAGGAGATCGCCGATCATCTGATGACGAGGATCGCGGAACTCGGCGAACTCGACCGCGAGAAGTTCGGCGTTCAGAAATGACGGTCCCAGTTTTTTCGTCGGAACTTGGCTTCGTTCCAATAGTTCCTAAAATGCTCGATCGACGGCCTCTCGCCGGCGACGACGGCGACCGCATCGTAGCGGTAACGCATCTGTTCGACTCCGAAGATCTTGCGGTAGATCCGTGCGGTGCGTATGATCTGCCGCTGTTTCTTGAGGTCGACGGCCGTCACGGGCGATGCGAAGTCGGCCGAAGTTCGGGTCTTGACCTCGACAAAGCAAAGGACGTCGCCGTCGAGCGCGACGATGTCGATCTCGCCGGTGACGGCCGCGCCGCGCAGGTTTCGGCCGATGGGAACGGTAAAATTGGAACAGACGATGCGCATCCCGCGTCTAACAAGAAATTCCGCGGCAAGGCCTTCGCCGGTTTCGCCGAGAATCCGGGTCGCGGTCTTTTCGGTTTTTGAATTGAGGTCGAGTTGAGTCAGTTCGTTCATATCGTGAGTTGTTTTCGCGCTCTGAGTTGGCGAAAGCGTTGACCTCAGAATGTTCTCCGTGGACGCAAACCGCGCGAGGTCGTCGGCTTCGCTTTGCTTGTTTTCTCAAAAACTACGTGCTCAGCGCGCGAGGCCATTCGTGAGATTCGTGAAATTCGTGGCAAAATCCTCGGGAAAAGGTCGCAACAAATCCAAACTATGAAGAAAGCAATCTTGACCGTTTTCGCAATCCTGTTCATCGCCTTCATCGCGATTCAGTTCGTTCGTCCGGATTTTACGAATCCGCCGGTCGTCGCATCGGAGTCGATCGAGTCGGGCACGCAGATTCCCGATGAGGTCGCGAGGATCCTGAGCACTTCCTGCAAGGACTGTCATTCGAACGACACGGCCTACCCTTGGTATTCCAGGATTCAGCCGGCGGCGTGGTTTCTTGCCGATCATATCACGGAGGGCCGCCGCGAGCTAAATTTCTCAAAATGGAACACGTTCGAACCGCGACGAAAACGCAAGAAACTCGACGAGATCTGCAATCAGGTCAAATCCGCCGAGATGCCTTTGCCGTCTTATCTATGGATTCATCGCGACGCGGCATTGAGCGAGTCTCAGATCAAAACGCTCTGCGACTGGGCAGAAGCCGAAAAGGCCAAGATCGTCGATTAAGCGCCGCGACCGGAGCGCCGCGACCGGAGCGCAAGCGTCCCGCTTGCATTGAGCGCGCAGCGCGAACAAACCACGGATCTCTGCCGACTGGACAGAAACGGGAAAATCAACGATATTCAATCAACCGACAAAGTTCGGAGCGAACCCCCAACTACAAGTTCGCGGCGAACGTTTTCCCCCGGAAATAAAAAATCAAGGCAGGACGATCTATGATTTCAAGAACGGCAACGTTTTGGGGACAGCTGTTTGTTTGCGCGGCGTTACTAACGATTTTTTCAGTCAGCACAGGCGCTTCGGAAACTTCGCGCTTTTTCGAAAATTCCTTCATTTCATTCGGCAACGTCGGAGATCTCGAGGATGAGATCTTCGACCTCGTCAACCGCGAGCGCAAAAAGGGAAGACTCTCGGAGCTTGAATTCGATGAGCGGTTGGGACGCGTCGCACGGCGCTATTCGCGGCAAATGGCCCGCGGCGGATTTTTCTCTCATTACGATCCGGAAGGGAATTCGGTGGTTGAGCGGGTCACCGACGAAAAGGTCGCGGAATGGGGGAAGATCGGCGAAAATCTCTTCTTTTGCGAAGGGTACGATGACGTCGCCGCGGCGGCGGTCAAGGGCTGGCTGAAATCACCAAGCCACCGGCGGAATATTCTCGACGGAGTTTACACGCACACCGGAATCGGCGTCGCCGAAACAGGCAGCGGCGGATTTTATGTGACGCAGGTCTTTCTGCGGCCATAGGCACGTCGACGCGACAGCCGTATCCGCAACGTTGTCCAACGAATAATCCGGGTTAATTCTTCGTTACATTAAAAACCCGCGCGCCGCGAATTTCGTTATAATCCACTCAGGAGGAATTCTTTGAATGGAAATTCTTTTCGACAATCCGCTCGCCAATATGTACGGGCCGTATTTTTTGGCGCTTTACGGCGTTTTCATCGTCGCGACGGTGGTCGGCGTCTGGGTCGCCAAGCGATCTTTGGACAAATCCGATCGGCTTACGCTGCCATCGATCCCGCCGAACATCGATCCGTACGAGATCGCGTATCTTCGCGGAGGCCAGAATGAACTCGCACGCGCGGCCGCCTTCAGTTTGCGTCAGCGCGGGTTGGTCGAGATCAAAACCGAGGGCTCGACAACCTCTGTCCGCCGGACCGATGTCAAACCGGCAAACATCAATCAGATCGAATGGGACGCGCTCGATTGGATCGGCCCCGGGCGCCGGCCGCAGGAGTTCTTTGCCGGCGGCGGACTCTCTTCAGTCCTTGAGCGTCACGGCAACGCGTTTCAAACGCGGCTTGAGCGCCAGCAACTGATCAACGGAGCTTCTCAGAAAGCCGGATTTGCACCGTTCAAATGGGCCGCACTGCTCTCGATCTTCGGTCTCGGAGCGTACAAGGCGACCGCGGCACTCATACACGGCCGGTCGAACATCGGTCTTTTGATGGTCTTCGCGCTTGGCGGTATAATCCTGACCCTTGTCGTCGGACAGATGGCGCGGCTGACCAAACTCGGCAAATCGTATCTCGAACGGCTTCAACTTGCGTTCGATTCGCTGAAGTACGAATCGCAGCGTCCTTACAACGGAGCCGCCGAACCGGTCGCGGCGCAGGCGGGACTCGCCGGCGTCGACCCGCTCCTTTTGACCGTCGGCGTCTTCGGCACGGGAATTCTCGCGGGCACGATGTTCAGCGATTACAACGACGCGTTCCGCAAGGCGCAGGCTTCGGATTCGTGCGGTTCAAGCTGCGGCAGTTGCACTTCATCGGACAGTTCGTCGGGCGATGGCGGAAGTTCTTGCGGCGGCGGCGGTTGCGGCGGTTGCGGCGGCGGTGACTAAATGATCGACGAACTCCCGAATCTCGGTGTCGGGCTTGGATTTCGCGAACGTTTTCGCGCCGACGTGTTGCTCAATCGCGCGTCGATCGACTTTCTCGAGATCACGGCCGATCACTATCTCGACGCGAGCAAATCAAAGCTCGATGAATTGCGGCTTTTGAAAGAGCATTTCACGCTCGTTCCGCATTCGCTCGATCTTTCGCTCGGAAGCGCCGAAGGCCTCGATGACGTTTACGTCGAGAAACTCGCGGCGCTCATCGAATTGGTCGATCCGCCTTGGTTTTCCGATCACATTTGCTTTACACGCTCGGGCGGCGTCGCCATCGGCCATCTCGCGCCGGCGCCTTACACGCGGGAGGCCGTGGAAGTTCTCAAGCACAACATCGGCCGCCTTAAGTCTTTGATAAAAAGGCCCTTGGTGCTGGAGAATATCTCTTATCTGATGCGTTATCCGTCGTCCGAAATGTCCGAAGCCGAGTTTCTGACGCGGGTCGTCGACGAGACCGATTGCGGAATACTGCTCGATATCACGAACCTCTATATCAATTCCCGCAATTTTGACTTCTGTCCGCGAACGTTCCTCGGACGGGTTCCTTTGGACCGCGTCGTTCAGATTCATTTCGTTGGTTCGCGCCGGCAGGGAAAACGCCTGATCGATGCGCATTCGGACCGGACCGAAGACGAGATCTGGGCGCTGTTCGAGCACGTCGCCGAACGTTGCCGGATCCGCGGCGCGATCCTCGAGCGCGACGGCAACTTTCCGGAGTTCCGCGAGTTGCTTGAGGAACTAGGTACAGCGAGGCAGATCATTGCCGGAAACATTCGGGATAGACAATCGTATTCCGTATGATCAACGATCGGAGGACACAAGCTCGATGAAGATCTTTTGCGCGAACTGCGGATCCCAAAACGGAACGGATCAGGTGTTTTGCCGCGGATGCGGGTTCAACCTCGAAACCTCGATCCGATCGCTTCAGGAGCAGGCCGGAAACCTTTCGATTCCGCTCGGCCGACGGATCGCAACGGCGATGGGCGCCATCGGATTCGCCGGGCTGGCCGTCGTGTTTCTGGTCGGGTTCGGTTACCTTGGCTTTCTTTTGATCTCAAGGTTCATTCTTTCCGGCGAGATCGAAAAGGTGGTTTTGGGCATCGTGCTTCTGGCGTTGATCGTGTTCGGCGCGCTTGCCCTCGCGTTCATTGTTTCGGAGGAAACACGAAAGCGAGCCGAAAGAGACCTGCCGCGATCGACGCCGCCCGATGAGATCGAAGCGCGAACGGCGACCTATCTTCCGGAAGCCCGCGACTTCGATCTGGTTCCGAGCGTTGTTGAAGACTCGACCGAACTCCTCGGGGTTCGAAAGATTACTAACAAACTCAAATGACTCTGCGGCAACAACAGGATCTCTTGGCGCGGCTCTGCACCGATTCGAGGCTTCGCGAGGAATTCGTACGCGATCCGGAGAAGACGGGAGCAGCGTTCGGGCTGACGGCCATCGAGTCAAACGAGATCGCAAGCGTTTCGGCCGAGCAACTCACATATTTCTCGAACAGCCTGATCTCGAAACGCCTGCACGAGGTCGAAAAGCTTCTGCCGCGGACGCGTGCGGCGTTGGGCGACGAATTCGGACTCTTGTTTCGGGCCTTTTCGCGGGAGTTTGTCCCGAATTCGATCAAGAAACACCTTGAGGACGCGTTCGAGTTCACGGCGTGGCTGATTCGCAAAACCGGCGATGCGCCGAGTCTCACAATCGTCCGGCGCGAGCGTGCTCATCTTGCATTCTATGGCTTGCGGCGGCGCTTCGTTTTTATCCTTTCGGGCGGCCGACCGTTCGTCTTTTTGCGGATCGGACGCCGCGAGATCGTCTTCTGAGAGCAGGGAGGCGCGGCGACGCCTTTGAAATCGCCGCGCGCGATGCGCTAAACTCTCCGTTTATGGGATTGCTCAGAATCGTCCATTATCCTGAACCGGTCTTGCTCCGGGTCGCCAAACCGGTCGTCGCGGAAGAGTTCGACGACCGGCTCACGGAACTCGTTGAGAATATGTTCGAGACGATGTACGACGCCCGAGGCGTCGGGCTCGCGGCGCCGCAAATCAATGTATCAAAAAGACTTTTCGTAATGGATGTTGCCGACGAAGAGGGCAATCCGAACCCGGTCGCGCTGATCAACCCCGAGATCGTCGCCCGCGAAGGCGAGCAGATCGGGGACGAAGGCTGTCTGTCGTTTCCGGGAATCTATACAAAGGTCCGCCGCGACGTCCGCACGGTCGTCCGTTTTCAGGATCTCAAAGGCGATCTGCAAGAGCTCGATCTCTACGACCTTTCGGCGCGATGCGTTCTCCACGAGACCGACCATTGCGACGGCATCGTCTTTCTCGACCGGATGACCAGCCTCAAACGCGAACTCGCGAAACGCAAGATCAAAAAGCTCCAAAAGACCGGCAAGTGGGATTGATTCAGAAACGCACAATGCGGAGACGCGCACGGAGTAAGCGTGTCCGGCCTCGGGTAGCGGTCGATCCGGTGTGCGACGGTTTTGCGGAATCGGTGATAAATGACGACGGATCGCTCGCGCTGCGAGCGGGCCCCCTTACTTCGTGCGGGGTTCTGCATTGGACTATTCGGCTCGTCGTCGGGCTCTGCCCGCGAATGTGCGGAAATGCTTGGGATTTCCGAAGTGGGTTCTATTTGTCGGTGGGTGACTCAGCCGCCCTTTGTGCAGGTAGGCTTTTCGGAAAAGCGGAATCTTCCGCCGCATTTCGACCTTTGTTAACATGCCAACCAATCAAATCTTCGGCGTCCGGTGATGCATCATAATCTCCGGTAAATGTCCAAAGAATCCCGCTCCAGTATCATTTTCGACAACCGATTGAAAGTCTGATAATCTCGATAATTGAGAGAACTGGCATTCAAAAGTCAAACAAAGTTCGCTGAACTGGCGCGTGAATATTGCTTTTGTTGGGAAGACTTGCCTGTGCCTTGTTATTGCTCGTTTCTTTCTACTGACAAGCATCTTAAGTATTCGTTTCACCTTAACTGTTTGTTATGATTCTTCATTCCCTACATCATCGGTCGGAGGTTATACAGATGAAATATTGTTTTACGGCTAAATGCCGATTTTCACTCGTTTTATTCTGTATGCTCGTTTTTGCGAGTCCAAGTATTGCGCAATCGCAGGCGGCAAAAAACGCCATGGATGCAGGTCTCGCCTGCCCGGAGCTTGACTACGACTGTAAGATCAACAACTTTACGAAAGTGATTGAGCTGGACCCAACCAATGTTAGGGCCTATTTAAGTCGCGGAGCCGCCTATCGTCGACAGAACAGGAACGATTTATCGCGAGCCGATCTTAACAAAGCGATTGAGCTGAGACCCGACTTTGCGCCCGCCTACATCCTTCGCGGAATCGTTAACAGCGAAATGAGAAATCCCGAGATGGGAATGGCTGATTTTGCGAAAGCGATCGAACTGTCGCCCGGTCTTGCGGATGCGTACATCAATCGTGGAAAACTCTACATCGATCTCGGTAGTTTCGAATTGGCGATTGCCGATTTTAACAAGGTTCTGGAACTCGATCCGGCTGATGCCCTTGCCTTCAACAATCGCGGGTTCGCATATCGCAGAATGGGCAATACAAAACTCGCTATTGCGGATTTCAATAAAGCGATCGAGCTGTTCGGCAATTCTCCGATGGCCTATCTTAGCTACTTCAACCGCGGGTTGGCACGCTGCTTAGAAGGATGCTCCGAATTGGCCCTCGCCGACTATAACAAAGCGATCCAACTAAACCCCAACTTTGCCGAAGCCTACGTGGAACGCGGGAGCGCATACGATCGCAACGGGCGGTTCGAGCTAGCTTTAGCCGACTATGACAAGTCGATTCAGCTAAAACCGGAAAATCCTCAAGCTTATAACGGTCGAGGATGGATTTATCATCAGCAGCGCCTTTTCGATCAGGCCATCACCGAATATACAACGGCCATTCGCATAAAGCCCGACTTTGCCACCGCCTACTGCAATCGCGGATTCGCGTATGCCGAAATCGGCAAGTACGACCTCGCGATCGCGGACGACACAAAGGCGCTCGAACTCGATCCCGATATCAATGACGAACTCTACCGGAGTCGGGCGACGTCCTATTTTTTCAAGAACGACGGCGAAAATGCTTACCGCGATACGGTGACCTATCTCAAACGAAACGGGCTTAAGGGGGACGCCGCTCCATACGGGATCATGATCGGGTATCTCGCACTCCGCAAGATCGGCAAGACCGCGCCCGCTGACACTTTTCTAAAGGGCTGGCTCAAGCTGCTAAAACCGGGCGCCTGGAGCACCCAGATATTAAGATACTTTGACGGACAGATGACCGCCGATGAACTGCTCGCGCTTGCCAATAACAACGACATGCAAACCGAAGCTCACGCCTACATCGGTGAAATGCTTTTGTCCGAAAACAAGAGAGCGGATGCCTTCGAGCATTTTAACTGGGTGAGGGAGAACGGGAATAAAGCTTTTCTCGAATACATTATTTCACTCGAAGAGCTAAAACGTTAAGAGCTTATTCCATTTCATACAAGGATGGGCCTTGGCAGACCCAGCTTCGACGCGGCGAATTCCCAGTTGAGCAGTTTGTCGATAACGGCGTCGAAATATGCGGCCCGGCGATTTTGATAGTCGATATAGTAGGCGTGCTCCCAAACGTCGATCGTCAAGAGCGGTTTGAGCTTCATCGTCAGCGGGGAATCGGCGTCTTCTGTTTTGATGACCAAGAGCATTCTGTGTTTGGCAATCTAATTTGGTCCACTTCGGCAGTCTCATTTGGCCCACCTGTCAATGTGCGGATATTTCAACCGGCGCGGTGCCCGGTGATTGGTTCCGGGTTTTTCTGCCGTGGACCGTTCGCTTGAAGCGGTAGCTTTCCGTTCCCGTTTCTTTTGAAGTGCGCCCGGTCGGTGACGGCGGCGGTCACGCACCGCGCGCGTTTCCTCAACCCGGACAGGGAATGATCAATGACTTCAGTTCGCGGTACGACGTTCATCCGAATCTCGTCGGCCTCTGGAAGCGACAGGCACAGAAAGAGTTGCCGGGAGTGTTCTGGGCTGGCGCGCGACGCGCGTGCGCGATTGGAGCTTCGCAATCAAGTGATCGCGACGAGACCTTGGGCAAGCGTGCAAATGCGGGCGCGCTTACTTCGTGCGCGTTTCCGCATTGCCTTTCTGCATTGATGTTCGTTTTGTGATGCGGTGGGTTGGGAATGACGGCGTTGACTAATGAGATCGGATTGCTCGCGCTTCGAGCGGGCACGCTTACTTTGTGCGCGTCTCCACATTCTGCATTGGGTTTCTGCATTATTGCCGACGTCGATTCTCAAACCTGAATTCTCAGCATATATGTGCAGATCGAGATCGGAACGCCGGGGGCGATCGAGATCTGTTGGCCGAGCGGGAGTTCGTAATTGTTGATGATCGCCGGGTTGCGGCCTTCGTTGACCATCGAGAAATGGCCGTTGCCGTCGGTGTAGATAACGAGATGACGGCGGCTGATCTCGGGGTCGCCGCCGAGCGGGACGTCGACCGGCTTCGATTTCGAACCACGGCCGATGACGACCTCTTTCTGGAATACGGGAATCACGTTCTGGCGGACGCCGTTGCGCCAGACCTCGATCTTGTAGAGTTCGAGGCTTCGCTTTTGGACGCGGGTTGATTCTTCGTTTTCTTCCAACGCCGCGGGTGTCGCGGCCGGCTGGTTCAAGTATTTCGGCGGCACTTGAAAAGAGCCCGGAAGCGCGGTCGGCGGCGGTTCGTTTGCCGGAGCCGGCACGACCGGAACCGGAAAGTTGGGCGTTGCCGGAGGTTGAAAAACGGGTGGCGCAGGCTGAAAGCCGGCCGGCGGCGGTTGAAACGCGGTCGGCGGCGGCTGGACGACCGGTTTCGGCTTCGCTTCCTGCGGCGGTTTCGGACGCGAAAGAATGCTGGTCTTGTTGGCGTTCGAATCTTCCCAACTGTGCTGGACGCGGACCTCGCCCTTTTCGAGCGTGCCGTCGACGCGCAACTGAACCGCGAAGCTTTTCGTTTCGAGCTTTTTCTTGCCGGCGATCTCCTTCGCGCGCTCGGCAAGGATGTGATACAGGCCTTGTTCGAGTCCGCGGCGCTTCACGCCCTGCCAATCCTTGTCGTCCTCTTCGCTCAGGAAGATCGTGTACTCGGTCGGGATGATCGCCGTTCCCTGCGGCAACGGAACGATCTCGCGTTGCATCACGCCCTCGACCTCGCGCGCGATCTTGACGATAAATTCCTCGGCGACGCTGCGCGGTTTCACCTGGGCGTCGCGCGCGGCTTCTTCCAAAACGAGTTCCGACGATTCGCCGTCGATCCATTTTCTAACTTTGTCCAGAACGCTCAAGTCTTGTCACCTCGAAAAATCAACATTATCTTCGCTTGATTTTGCTTTTTTGGCAATCCATCCGCGCGTCATCCAGTCCGCTTCGCGCGGTCGTCCGAACTGTACGATCTCGACCTCGAACCAGGAATCGTTCTCGCCGACGATCCTGACCCGTGAACCGCTCGGAACCCAGCCGAGCTGCGTCGACCTGGCGTTCGCTTCGGAGCGCAGCGGAACGTCGCGGACCGTCGTCCCGGTACGTGACGTGAAAAGCCCGGCGATCGAGAAATTCCCGAGGCTGCGGACGATCATCTGCGTCCCGTAGAGTATTCCGCCGAAGATCGCGAGCAAGACGACGGTCACCGCGAGACGCTTGAAAAACTTGCGCTTCTTTTTCGGCGGCGGCGCGGGCGTGACGTCAGGCGGTCGATAATCGGGAACGGGTTGACCCGTTGTAGCCGGAGGTTTTGAAACGGGTATCGCCGGAAACCGCCGTTGTTCGGCGACCTGAACCTCGCGGGGTTGCGGCCGGTTCGGATCGAGGCTGACGACCGGCGTCGGTCGTTTTGCCGAGATCTGTCCGTTCTGAAACTTCAGTTCGCGTGAGGTATTGAACTTCGGTTGCTGCGGGGCGAACGGCGTGTAGCCGCGGGCGACGTGCGCGCGCGGCGTCTGTTCGCGGCGCGTCGAGACGTGCGTTTCGATCTCGGCCGAATGATTCTGAAGAAGATGTTTGAGCCGCGCCAGATCCTGCCAGAACTCCTCGACCGATTGATGCCGTTCGGAAGGATTTTGCCGTGTCGCCCGGCTGAGTACGTCGAGCAGCGTGCTTGCCCAGATTTCCTGCCTCACGGCGTACGGCAGTTCGCTGATTTGCCGTCCGGCGAAAAACCGCGGCGACTCGCCGGTTATCATTACAAACGCTGTCTTCGCCAGCGAGTAGATGTCGGCCGCCGGCGTCAATTCCGAAACGGCGTGGACCGCGGGTTCGTCGGAGAGCAGAGGGCTGTGTTCCGGCGGTGCGTAGATGTTCGTTCCGACCCGCGTGATAGGCGTTTCCGACGCCGAGAACCGCGCGACGCCGAAGTCGGCGATCTTCGCCGTTTTCAAATCGGCGGACAGGAGCACGTTCTGCGGCTTGATGTCGCGATGGATGACGCCGTGCCGGTGCGCGTGCGCCAGCCCGGCGCAGACCTGTTCGATGTAATCGAGCGACTGCGCCAGCGTCAGGGACTTTTCGCGGCAGCGTTTGCCGAGATCGCCGCCCGAAAGGTATTCGAGGACAAGATAATGAAAGACCACGCCGCGCAGGTCGCGCGCGGTTCCGTGGCCGAGCCGGCTGACGACGTTCGGGTGGCGGACGCGGTCGAGCGCGATCGCTTCGTTCTGAAAGTTTTCGACCAGCGTCCGCTCGAGATCGGCGTCAAGATCGTTCTGCATCAGAACGTTGAGCGCCTTGATGACGACCTGGCTGTGCGGCGATTGCGGCGAAGCGATCGAGTCGCGCGCGAGAAAGATCTCGGCATAACTCCCGCGCCCGAGCAGTTCGAGCACGTCATATCGCCGGTCGAGCCGACTGTTTTTCAGAGAAAGTTCCCGCATCTTCAAGACCTTGCGCGCCCGGCCCACGCAAGCAATACGTCCGCCGGAACCGCGATGTTCATTTGATAATATAGGATTCTTTGAAAATCCTGAACGCAAGTCTCGGGAAGAATCCCGGGGGACTGTTTTCGGCTACCCTGATGACGTGCGACTTCGCTCGATTGGTATGACCTATGTTGTCAGAGGCGCGAAGGTGGTTAACCTCATCGGCAGCTTGATCCGATGATTTGTTCGAGTCCTGAAAGCCGATTGCATCATTATTCAATTGCATCAGATTGAGAATCGCCGGATGCGTCGATCCTTAATGGGAAAAAATCTAAGCGGCTCCGTTTGCATTAATTGGTAAAACCAATTATGATAATCGCGAAATTCAGCCAAAGGAAGAATTGGCAACGCAATGATACAGATTTGAATTTACGGAGAGGTAAAAAAGAGATGAGAAATGGTCGTATCCGAACCGGCATTATCGGCATCGTCGGCGCGCTTGTGCTGGCGTTGTCGATGAACGCCTTTGCACAGGAATTCCGCGCGACAATTACCGGCAGCGTCAAGGATCCGAACGGAGCCAATGTCGTCGGAGCGACGGTCGTTGTCAAAAACATCGCGACGAATATCGCAAACACGGTAACCACGAATGAAGACGGCAGCTATACCGTTCCGTTCCTGGTTCCCGGCAAGTATTCGATCAATGTATCCGGCAATGGATTCAAGACCTCGGTTCGCGAAAGCGTCGAGCTTAACGTTGACGATCGTTTGACGATCGACTTTCAGCTTGAGATCGGAACCCAGGCCGAAGTCAACATCGTCGCGGGCGCCGATCTGGTCGAACGCGGGTCGGTGACAACCGGAACTGTGATCAGCAATCGGCAGGTCGAGGAACTTCCGTTGCCCGAAGGGGCTGTTCTGACACTCGTGACACAGGCGCCGGGCGTCGTGTACACCGGAAACCCGCAGTTTACCGGACCGACCGCCAACGGCAACCTCGCTTCGTTCCGGACGAACGGCGCCGGCGGCAACCAGATCAACCTCGACGGTTCGCCGAATCTCGCGTTCGCCGGTCAGGTGGCGTTTACGCCGCCGTCCGACGCGGTCCAGGAGTTCAAGGTCCAGACCAACAGCTTCGACGCGCAGAACGGTTTCACGGCCGGTTCGACCGTCAATGTTGCGCTCAAGAGCGGAACCAACAAGTTCCACGGCTCGGTATACTACTACGACCGCGACAAGAGCCGCACGGCGAACAACTTCTTCAACAACCGGCTCGGACTGGAACAGGCGCCGCGCAAGTACTTTCGTTACGGCGGTTCGGTCAATGGTCCGATCTTCAAAGATCGAACGTTCTTCCTTTTCACTTACGAAAAGCAGAAAGACAACATATCCGAACCGACGACATTTCGTGTCCCGACCGCTCTTCAGCGTACAGGCGATTTCTCGGAGCTGCTGCCCTCGACGGTCATCTACGATCCTGCGACTGCCTTTCTTGGCAACACGACCTGCGGAACTACCGGAACGCTCGGGACCGTTTGCCGGACGCCGTTTGCCGGCAACGTCATCGCGCCGGGACGCATCAACTCGGTCTCACAGCGGTATCTTAATCTTTTCCCGCTCCCGAATCAGCCGATCGTCAACGGCATCGGCGTTTATGCGTCGAATATGAACCTTCTCCGGCCATACGAATCGTATCTCGGGAAGGTCGATCATAATTTCAACGAAAGTCACAAGATCTTCGGGAAGTACTACTACAGCAAGAGTTCGGAAGACCGATACAATTGGCTGGGCCAGCCCGATTCGCCGACCCGCGGCTTTGAGTACCGCGTCAACAAGGGCGCGAACGTCAATTACACGGCGACTCTCTCTTCGAGTCTGATCCTCGACGTCCGCGGCAGTTACAACCTGTTCTCGCAGGAACGCCGACCGGCTAACCCGATCGCGCCGGCGGACCTCGGATTCTCGTCCGCCGCGCTCTCCGCATTCCGCGGTTCAACAGTGATTCCGCGATTCGATTTCGCGAGTTTCACGACGGCTTCAATCGCGAACGCCATCGGATCGAACCGTTCGGACTACAATGAGGGTCTTTACCGTCCCTTCAATTTAATGTCGATCCAACCGACGGTCACGCAGATATTCGGTGACCATACATTTCGATACGGTTACGACCTGCGCATCTTGAAGGAGAAGAACGAAACCAACGGCTTTCGCTCGGGCCGTTTCCAGTTTGACGGAACGTACACCGCGCAGGCTTCGAATTCGAGCACGGCGTTGCGCGCCGCATACGGGCGTGACCTCGCGGCGTTTCTTCTGGGTATCCCGACGGCATCGACAAACAGCTTCGCCGACAATCCAACGGTGTACGACGTCAAGTCGACCTATCACGGAGTCTTTTTCCAGGATGACTGGCGCGTCAATCAGAAATTGACGATCAACTGGGGACTTCGCTACGAATACGAAACGGGAGTTACCGAAGCCGAGGGCCGAATCGTTACCGGATTCGACAAGATCTCCGCCAACCCGCTCCGGGCTTCGGCGTTGGCAAACTACAACGCAAGCGTCCCGACAGGCGTTCCGGTCGATGCGTTTCAATCACTCGCCGGCGGGCTCCTTTTCGCGACGAGCGCCAGCGACGCCAACCAATCGGTCGACAAGAACAACTGGCAGCCGCGTATCGGCGTTTCGTATTCGCTCGATGACAAGACGGTGATCCGCGCCGGATTCGGGATCTTCGTCGCGCCTTTCCAGATCACGGCGGTCAACCAAGCCGGATTTTCGACGCCGACACTGTTCGTTCCTTCGACCAACAACGGTCTGACCTTCATCGCCGATCTAAACAATCCGTTTCCGAGCGGCGTCGCCGAATCACCGGGTTCGAGCCTTGGACTCGCGACCTTCATCGGCCGCGACCTGACGGTTCTCGCCAACGAACGCAAGAACGCTCAATTCTGGCGCTTCATCGCCGGCTTCCAGCGCGAAATGAAGTTCGGAATCGGCCTCGATGTGAACTTCATTCATTCGCGCGGCTACGATCTCGCGGTCAACCGTTCGATCAATAACATTCCGACCGCATATTTGAATGCCGGAACCGAATTCAGTTCGACGGTCTCGACGTTCCTCGGCGCGAGCGTTCCGAATCCGTTCCGCGGACTGGTTCCGAGCAACGCGACGTTCAACGCCGCGACGATCGCTCGTCGTAATCTTCTGACGCCGTACCCGGAATTTGGAAACGTGGTGCTCGGCGAATACAACGGAACGAGCAACTACACCGCGATTCAGATCCAGGCGGTCAAACGCTTTACGAAAGGACTTTCGCTGAATGCGTCGTATTCTTTTTCGCGCGAGCACGAAAGCACCGCGTATCTCAATCCGCAGGACGAGAACCTTACCGATCAGGTCTCGCCGACCGAGCGTCCGCATCGCATCACCTTCTCGGGCATCTACGAACTTCCGATCGGCCGCGGCCGTTGGATCGGCAAGGATTGGAACCGTTGGGTCGACGCGCTCATCGGCGGCTGGCAGTTCCAGTCGAATTACGAATGGCAGTCGGGCGAACCGCTGGTGTTCGGCAACGTCTATTATGATCCGCAGGCCGTTAACCCGTATCTGCTTAAAAGCCGCCTCGGCAAGAAG
Organism: Acidobacteriota bacterium; assembly: GCA_016715115.1. Lineage (NCBI taxonomy): Bacteria > Pseudomonadati > Acidobacteriota > Acidobacteriota bacterium. The sequence goes on along the minus strand of JADKBM010000011.1, from coordinate 1,291,027 downwards.
AACGAGGCGGGGCTGCGTTACGGGATCGACATTCCGGCATTCGATGTCACCGGGTTCTATCCCGCGGGCTTTATCCTGAACGGCGCGTCGGCGCCGGCATCGATCGGCCTCGGAACGACGAATATCGGTAGCAACAACACGCTCCGCTATTTCCCGCTGACGACCGGAAAGTTGCGAAACCAGCGATTCCTGAACTTCAATCTCGGAATGTCGAAGAACTTCCGCATTCGCGAGGGAATGAAGATCCAGCTTCGTGTCGAGGCGATCAACGTGCTTAATACGCCGTATTTCAGCGCACCGAACCTTTCTCCGAGCAACACGCCGAACCTGACCACGGCGGGCGCCAGCAATCTCGGGCGATTCGGATTTACCAACGGTCCGACGCGCCAGCCGCCGCGCGACATTCAGATCGGAGCGAGGTTCACTTTCTAGTCGATTCTGACCTCGGATCGACTGTTGACGATGCGCCACGATTGATGCTTCAGCCTTGGGCGACAATTGTGGCGCATTTTTGCCATATAATTTGTTTGATGAAAGCGATTCTGGTTTGTTTTCCGATATTTATCCTGACAATTGCGACGGCTGTGTTCGGCGGTGCCCCGGACCTCGTCGTCGCTGCTGACGGAAGCGGCAACGTCAGGACCGTCGGCGAGGCGATCGCCAAAGTGCCGGAAAACAACAGGAAGCGCGTCACGATCCTGATCAGGAAAGGGACCTATTTCGAACAGGTCAACATTCCTTCGTCCAAACCCTTTATAACGCTCATCGGCGAATCGGCCGCGGAGACGAAGATCGCCTACAGCATCAATAACGGCCGCGCCGGAACGACGTCGGCGGCATACGCTTTCTATGTCGGCGGACACAGCTTTCGCGCCGAGAATCTGACGTTCGAAAATGCGTTCGAATACAAGCCCGGAACGCCCGGCAGTCAGGCCGTCGCGGTTCTGGCCGAAGCCGACCGGCTGGTCTTCAAAAACTGCCGGTTCCTTGGCTGGCAGGACACTCTCTATGCAAAGAACGGACGGCAGTATTTTGAAAACTGTTACATAGAAGGCAACGTCGATTTTATTTTCGGACAGGCCGCGGCGGTCTTCGAGAATAGCGAGATCCGCTCCAAGGGCGACGGTTTTATTGCGGCTCCGATGCGTTTTTCCGCCGACGAGTCTTCGGGGTTCGTCTTCAATCGCTCGAAACTGACCTCAAACAATGGGGTCAAATCGGTTTTTCTCGCGCGTCCGTGGCGGGCGTTCGGCCGGGCGGTCTTCATCGATACCGAAATGGGGTCGCATATTCGTCCCGAAGGATGGAACAACTGGGGGAACCCGGACAACGAGAAAACCGCATATTTCGCCGAGATCCGATCTTCGGGGCCCGGAGCGACACCTGAAAAACGCGCGGCCTGGGCGCGGAAGCTTGGCGTTTCTGACGAGAAGCAATTTTCCACCGCGACATTCCTCGGCGGCCGGGATGGTTGGAACCCGAAGAACAGCGATGACGGATTCCTCGAAAACACGCCGCCTGACTGGAAATCCGTCGTCTGGACCGAGGTTCTCAAACAAAAGCCGGTCTGGTATCAGACAGATGAGGCCGCGCGGATCGCCGATCAGGTCGTGCTTTTTCAGAAATCGAACGGAGGGTGGGAAAAGAACATCGATATGACGCGCGTTCTGACCGAGCGCGAACGCGGGCAACTGACGTCAACAAAAGACGTCGTAAGGGAAACCACGATCGATAACCGCACGACCTTCACCCAAGTCGCGTTTCTTGCAAAAGTGGTCTCGGGAAGTCTTCAGAAGCAGACGCCGCCGACCAATTTCCCGAAACATCGCGATGCGTTTCTCGCCGGCCTCGATTTTCTGCTCGCGATGCAATACGAGAACGGAGGATTTCCGCAGTTCTTCCCGTTGCAGAGGAACTATTCCCGATTCATCACGTTCAATGACGACGCGATGATCGGCGTGTTGAATGTTTTGCGGGACATTGCCCGAAGGTCACCCGACTACGCGTTCGTCGATGGGAATCGTCGCGCGGCGTGCGAGGCCGCGGTTGCCAGGGCGATTCCGCTGATCCTCGGTTTGCAGGTCGAGATCAAAGGTGCGAAAACCGTCTGGGCCGCGCAGTACGATGAGAAAACGCTAAAGCCCGCAGCGGCGCGAAAGTTCGAACCGGCATCGCTGACGGCCGGGGAATCGGTCGGAATCGTGCGGTTCTTGATGGGCGAGGCGAATCCTTCGGCGGAGATCGTCGCGGCGGTCGATGGCGCGGTCAAATGGTATCGCGAGAGCAGAATAGACGGCTTCCGCTGGGAAAAGGTGAACGGCGACCGCAAACTGACAAAGGATCCGAATTCGACGCTTTGGGCGCGATTCTACGAGTTCAACACGATGAGACCGATCTTTGTCGGCCGCGACGCGGTGATCCGCTACGATGTTTCCGAGATCGAGTCGGAACGTCGCAACGGCTACGCTTGGTACATCGACGAACCCAACGAACTGCTCGACAAAGATTATCCAAGATGGAAGAAGACGCTGAAACGGTAAAGACGCCGGCGTCAAACCAGGCAATTATGAACCGTAGGGAATTTCTTGAACTTTTTGCAGCCGGCACCGGTGCCGGATTGTTGTTGTCCGGTCGGGCTTTCAGTCAAACTGCGTCGGGCGATCCGTGGAAAACCGAATATCCGCGAATTATGGCGCGCATCAAAGCTCCGAAATTCAAAAAACGAGACTATCCAGTCACAAAGTTCGGCGCTGTCGGCGACGGCAAAACGCTCTGCACCGGCGCTTTTCGGAAGGCGATCGAGACTTGCCACAAGAGCGGCGGAGGCCGTGTCGTAGTGCCGGCCGGCGATTGGCTGACCGGAGCGATCCATCTCAAGTCGAATGTTAACCTTCACGTCCAGAAAGGAGCGACGATCAGGTTTTCGACGAACCCGAACGATTACTTGCCGCTCGTCCATACGCGCTGGGAAGGGATGGAACTGATGCATATCTCGCCGCTGATCTATGCGTATGGGCAAACGAATATCGCGGTCACCGGCGCCGGAACCCTCGATGGCCAGGGCAAGGCGTTCTTCTGGAAATGGCACGGCAACCCGCGTTACGGCGGCGATCCGGACGTCATCAGCCAGAAGGCGGCGCGCGCCCGGCTTTATGAGTTAATGGATCGCAACGCGCCTCTCGCCGAACGTATTTTCGGTGTCGGGCATTATCTGCGGCCGCAGTTCATCCAGCCGTACAAATGCCGCAACGTCCTGATCGAGGGCGTGCGGATCATCGACTCTCCGATGTGGGAAGTGCATCCGGTTCTTTGCGAGAACGTCATCGTGCGCGGCGTCCATATCGCGACTCACGGCCCGAACAACGACGGGTGCGATCCCGAGTCATGCAAAGACGTGCTCATCGAAGACTGCTTTTTCGACACCGGCGATGACTGCATCGCCATCAAATCCGGCCGCAACAACGACGGTCGTCGAATCAACGCGCCGAGCGAGAACATCATCATCCGCAACTGTACGATGAAGGACGGCCACGGCGGAATTACCATCGGAAGCGAGATATCGGGCGGGGTCCGCAACGTATTCGCCGAGAACAACCGGCTCGACAGCGCCGACCTGTGGACGGCGCTCCGGGTCAAGAACAACGCTTCACGCGGCGGGAAGCTCGAAAATATGTTCTTCAGGAACATTACCGTCGGCCAGGTTTCGCGCGCCGTCGTCGAGATCGACTTCAATTACGAGGAAGGCGCGAAGGGAGATTACGTCCCGCTGGTCCGCAACTATGTCGTCGAAAACCTGATCTGCGCGAAAGGGAACCGCGCGGTCGATCTTCAAGGACTCGACAACGCGCCGATCTATGACGTTTCTCTCCGCAATTGTTCGTTCGATTCGGTCGACAAGCCGTCGATCATCAAGAACGTAAAGGGTTTGAGACTGGTTAACGTGAAGGTCGGAGGCTCGGTCGTGGAACGCCTCGATTGATCCCTGCCCGCGGAGAGAAAAATGAAGACCTTTGCCGCTTTTTCTTTGTTGATCGTCGCCGTGATCCCGATCTTTGGACAGAAGACACCCGTTACCGTCTATTTGTCCGGTGATTCGACGTGTGCGGCAAAACTTCCCGAAAAGCGTCCGGAAACAGGCTGGGGGGAAATGTTCGGACAGTTCTTCAAAGGCGGAAAGGTACGGATCGAGAATCGCGCGATGAACGGCCGAAGCACGAAGACCTTCATTTCCGAAGGTCGCTGGCAGGCTGTCGTCGATTCGCTCAGGAAAGGCGATTACGTTTTCATTCAGTTCGGGCACAACGATTCGGCGAAGGAAAAGGGCGAGCGCTACACCCCGCCCGAAGATTATCGCCGGAATCTTATTCGTTTCGTCGCCGATGTCCGCGCGAAAAGGGCCTTTCCGGTTCTCCTGACGCCGGTCGTGAGGCGCCGATTCGATGCGCAGGGCAAGTTTTACGACACTCACGGCGAGTATCCCGAAATTGTTCGCGACGTGGCGAAAGAATTGAAGGTTCCGCTGATAGATATGCATCGGAAGAGCGAGAAACTGATCGCGGAATATGGCGTGGAGAAATCAAAAGAGCTATTCCTGATCCTCGCCAAGGGCGAAAGCCCGAACTACCCGAACGGGCTTGACGACAACACACATTTCTCGCCCCGCGGCGCGGAGGAGATCGCAAAACTCGTCGTCGAGGGCGTACGCGAGGCGAAACTCCGGTTGCGAAAACTGCTTGAGAAGTGAGAAGTGAGAACTGAGAGGTGAATGTCGGTGGATCTGTTGGGAATCTTGTTGCCGATCAAGAAGGTCGAATATGAAAATTGTTGTAAATAATAAGCTTGTTGTCACCGCACTGGTTTTGCTTTGCGCGGTTTCGGCCAATGCGCAGAAGAACGAGGCACCGCTTTCAGAGCGCCTGGCACATACACTGATGAACCGGATCTGGCCCGAAGACGATGGCACGCCGATCGGAATCCCGAAGAATTGGAACTACGAACAAGGAGTGCAACTAAAAGCGGTCGAACAACTCTGGTACGCCACCGGCGATCCGAAGTACTTCGATTTCATCAAGCGCGGAATGGATTACTGGTTCGACAAGGACGGCAAACTCACGGGTTACGATCTGGTCGAACACAACATCGATCACATCACGCCCGGCCGTGCGATGATGACCCTCTACCGTGTGACCGGAGACGAAAAATACAAAAAGGCGACCGAGTACATTCGCTTGCAGCTCAACTCCCACCCACGAACGAAAGAAGGCGGCTTCTGGCACAAGAACATCTACCCTTGGCAGATGTGGCTCGACGGACTTTATATGGGCCAGCCTTTCTACGCCGAGTATTCGCAGGTTTGGAAAGAGGACAATTGGAACGATATTGCCAACCAGTTCGTCTGGATGGAAAAACACGCGCGCGATCCAAAGACCGGGTTGCTTTATCACGGCTGGGACGAGTCGAAGCAGCAACGTTGGGCAAACAAGGAAACGGGGTTGAGTCCGCACGTTTGGGGCCGCGCGATGGGCTGGTACGCAATTGCGTTGACGGACGTCCTCGACCATTTTCCGAAAGATCATCCGCGTCGTCAGGAACTGGTCTCGATCTTCGATCGCCTGGCAAAGGCGATCACCCGGTATCAGGACAAGGACGGTTTGTGGTGGGACATCATCGACCTGCCCGGCAAGGGCAAGAACTATCACGAATCGTCCTGCGCCGCGATGTTCGTTTATGCGCTCGCGAAAGGCGTCCGGCAGGGTAATCTGGCGCCCGGATATCTGGCCACTGTTAACAAAGGCTGGGCCGGAATCAAGAAGGAATTCATCAAGCTGCGGCCGGACGGATTTCTTGATTGGGAAGGCACGGTCTCCGTCTCCGGACTTGGAGGAAATCCATACCGGGACGGCAGTTTCGACTATTATATGAGCGAAAAACTCCGCACCAACGACGCCAAAGGGCTCGGACCGGCGGTGATGGCGGCGCTCGAAATCGAACACCTCGAACGCGGACGCGCGGGAGCGGGAAAGAGGGTCGTGCTTGACGATTTCTACAATCACGAAGTGCGGCCCGACGGATCGGTCTGGCACTACAAATGGGACGAAAAGAATCATCCCGGATTCTATGCGCTTGGCGAGCATTTCAAATCGTTCGGCGCGCAGCTTGAAAAGCTTTCGAGCCGTCCGTCTCCACAGAATCTGAAAGCCGCGAGCGTTTACTTGATCGTTGACCCGGACACCGAAAAGGAGACGCCGAAACCGAACTTCATCAACGCCGCCGACGCCGAAGCGATTGCCCGCTGGGTGAAGAAGGGCGGCGTGTTGGTGTTGCTCGGCAATGATTTCGGCAACGCTGAGTTCGACAATTGGAACATTCTGGCACGTAAGTTCGGACTTGAGTTCAACAAGGACAGTCAGAATCGCGTCCAAAACGATCAGTTCGCGCAAGGCCGGATCGAAGTTCCGGCGGGAAATCCCGTGTTCAGGATGGCACGCGAGCTTTATCTGAAGGAGATCTCAACGCTGAAACTCTCGGGCAGGGCAGTTCCGTTGCTCAAATCAAACGGCGATGTCGTGATGGCGACCGTTAAATTCGGCAAAGGCACGGTCTTTGCGCTTGGCGATCCGTGGCTTTACAACGAATATGTCGACGGCCGCAAGATGAAAGGAATCTACGACAATAATCTCGCCGCCCGCGAGCTCGCCGGATGGTTGCTCAAGGCAGCGCGAAATGGGAAATGAGAACTGAGAAGTGAGAACTGAGAAGTGGGAAGTGAGAACTGGGAAGTGAGAACTGAGAAGCGGGAAGTGAGAAGTGGGAAGTGAAAAGTGGGAAGTGAAAAGTGAGAAGTGAGAAGTGAGAAGTGAGAACTGGGAACTGGGAAGTGAGAAGTGAGAACTGGGAACTGGGAAGTGAGAAGTGAGAAATGAGAAGTGGGAAGTGAGAAATGAGAAGTGGGAAGTGAGAAATGAGAACTGGGAACTGGGAAGTGAGAAGTGAGAAATGAGAAGTGGGAAGTGAGAAATGAGAAATGAGAAGTGGGAAGTGAGAAGTGGGAACTGGGAAATGAGAAGTGAGAAGTGAGAAATGAGAAGTGGGAAGTGAGAACTGGGAAGTGAGAAGTGTGAAGTGAGAATTTGGAACTGAGAAGTGAGAACTTGGAACTGTGAACTTAGAACTTCGGTCTTTGACCTTTGACATCAGAAACGAGAAACAGGCGCTGGCGTATTTGACAAACCGATCTTGGTTGTCGAGCCTCCGTTCTCCGTTCTCCGTTCTCCGTTCTCCGTTCTCCGTTCTCCGTTCTCCGTTCTCCGTTCTCCGTTCTCCGTCTACCGTCTACCGGCTACCGTCTACCGTCTACCGTTCTCCGTTCTCCGTCTACCGTCTACCGTCTACCGTTCTCCGTTCTCCGTCTACCGTCTACCGTCTACCGTCTACCGTTCTTACTTCTCCTATACCACGGAATTGCGATCGCGGATAAAACCTATGAAATCTATAAAATCAGTCGTATTTATTGTTTTTGCCTTTAGTCTCCTTTCGATTGTTTCGTTCGCCCAGACGCGCGAGCCGTCGAAGCCGATCAGGCCTTTTGTCGTTAAGACGAAACAGTCGCTGGCCGAGCTTGAAAAATCCATCCGATCGGAAAACAAGGTTTCGGAACTCGTCGGCGGCGCCGGAATGGAACTCCGCGTCGCGATCCAGCACGACAAGAAACGCGATTCGAGCGAGGCCGAGCTTCACGATGCTTCGGACGACGTTTATTACGTGCTCGAAGGTTCCGCCCAGTTAACGCTCGGCGGAACGCTTGAGAATCCGCGAGAAGCATCACCCGGCGAATGGCGCGCGACAAAGATCTCGGGCGGCGAGACGTTCACGATTCGCAAGGGCGATCTGATCATCGTTCCGCGCGGCACGCCGCATCACCGCGTCAACACTCCCGGAAAAGAGTTCTCGTTGATACTGATCAAGGTCTATGCTGAACCGCTCAAGCCGGTCAAACCGTAAGCCAAATGTTCGCGATATTGTTGGAACTAAGCTATTCTATTGACCAACGAACTGCGGGATGAAGAACCAAATGCTGGATACAACGACAAGCGAACGGCAGTTGACAACGTCTGAGGAGGTTGTCCGACGGTTGCGCGAGATGATTCACGCGGGAGACCTGAAACCGGGAGATCGTTTACCCCCGGAACGTGATCTGGCGCGCCAGTTGGGGGTTTCGCGGCCGACCCTGCGCGCCGGAATTCGAACGCTCGCTGCGGTCGGCGTCTTCCATTCCCGGCAAGGGGCGGGCACATTCGTCGCCGAGGCCGACGCTTCGCCGGCGCTCGACGCGAACCCGTTGCGCCTGATGGCGTCGCTTCACGGTTTCAGTTCCGATGAGATGTTCGAAACGCGCATCGCGCTCGAGATGGCGGTCGCCGAACTCGCCGCAAAACGCGCTTCAGGGGATCATATCGCGACGATGGCGGAAGAGGTCGCCGAAATGTTCGCCTCGCTCGAAGAACCCGAGGAATATCTCGTTCACGATATGCGTTTTCACCAGACGATCGCCGCCGCGTCCGGGAATCGTATTCTTACCGCCTTGATGAATATGGTCGCGACGATCCTGTTCGAGACACGAAGCAAAACGGTGCATCTCGCGCTGGATCTCAAGGAGTCAGCCGAAATGCACCGCCAGATCTACCGCGCGATCCGTGCCCACGACCCGGAAGCGGCCGGGAACGCGATGCGCGAACACCTGCTGCACACACGCGCCGCGCAGGAATCCGAAGGCATCGACGGAATGCGATTCAGGTCTGCTCAAAGGGAAATTGACGAGAATTGATGCGGAGAATCTGAATTCGTTCCATTTGTCGTCGAAAAGCCGCGTATTGGACTCATTCCCAATCAGAATCACTCGAAGCGTATCCAATCGATATCGGCCGAGCCCGAATCGTTGAACTTCGTCGGGCGCGAGAAAAAGAATCCGATCTTCGCGCCGATCCACCGGCCTTCCCGCGCCTTGAACGGCGTTCCGAGGTTGGTGAATGATCTCCCGTCCGTACTGTACGAAAACCGGCATATCGCGGCCGGTTCGACGGAAACTCGGACAAAGAACGTTCGGCTGTCAACGGGAAACGGCGCGGTTTCGGTTTCCGTGTTCCCCTTGTCGGCGTCGCGCGCTCCGGCCTGCGCCGCAAAGAGTTTGCCGCCTCTCAAGGTCACGCCAAGATATGAATAGTCGAGCCCCATCACCAGCAGGCCGAACTTCTCGCCCTCGACCCGCGAATTTAGCGTGACTTTCGCGGTTGCTGTGAAGCGGTCGGCGGGAAACTTCTGAAGCAGCAAGTTCGGCGCGTCCCAGAGATTCTTCTGGTCCGCCGGTGTTTGAACGGAATTGATGCGCAGGACGCCCTTTGAAGGAAACGCGAACGCCCAAAGCGCCTGGGGATTTGCGTGCCATTGCCATTGAAGTCCCGGTTTTTCCGCGTCAAACTCGTCAGAATCAGGCGGGGTCTCCGTTGGATATGTCTTGCCCACATTCGGTTTGCGAAATGTCGCAACGGGTTCGCCGGTGCCGTCACCGTCGATGTCCGAGCCGATCACCGGAAAGTCGTTTTTCCAGATCATCGGTTGCAAATGAAGGACTCTTCCATACGCACCCTTGTCTTGAAAATGGAGGAACCAATCTTCTCCCGACTGTGTCGTTACCCACGCACCTTGATGCGGACCGTTGACGTTCGTCTTGCCTTGCGCGAGGACGGTCTTCTCTTCGTATGGACCGAAGACGTTCTTCGAACGCAAGACCAGCTGCCAGCCCGTCGCAACGCCGCCCGCCGGAGCGAATATGTAGTAAAAACCGTTACGCTTGTAGAACTTCGGGCCTTCGACCGTGGGATGTGCGTCGTGCCCATCGAAAACGAGAACCGGATCGCCGATGAGTTTCATCCCGCTCGGATCCATTCGGCTGACGGTCAGGACGGTCTTCAATCCGGCGCGGCTGCCGGCGAACGCGCTGACGAGATAGGCGCGACCGTCTTCGTCCCATAACGGACACGGGTCGATCCAGCCTTTCCCGGACTTGATCAGCAGCGGCGCGGACCATTCGCCCATCGGGTCCTTTGTCTTGGTCACGTAGATGCCGTGATCCGGGTCCGGGTAGAAGATGTAGAACTCGCCGTCGTGAAATCTGATCGCCGGTGCCCAAACGCCGCCGCCGTGGACCGGTCGGCTGAAAACATCGGTCGGGACCTGTTCGCGGAGAGCATAATTTATCAAACGCCAGTTGACGAGGTCCTTCGAATGGAGAATCGGAAGGCCGGGCGCGGCGTTGAAACTCGACGCGGTCATATAGAAATCGTCGCCGACGCGGATCGCGTCCGGATCGGAATAATCTGCGTGGAGAATCGGGTTTTTGAATGTGCCGTCGCCGTTGTCGGCTCGCCAGACCGGCGATGCGTTCTGAGCTGAAACGGCCGCGGCCGCGGAAAGGATCGCCATCGCGGCCAGAAATTGCAGTAGTTTATGCATTGTCCAGTCTTGCGGGATCCAGTTTCGGCGTCAACAAGTGTATTACGAGCAACGCGATCAAGTAAGCCGAGGCGGCGATGGCGAAGATCGGGATGTAGCTTCCGGTCGCATCAAGTATCCAGCCGACGAGTTTGGCGATGAACATTCCACCGATCGCGCCGGCCATTCCGCCGATGCCGACGACCGATCCGACCGCCTGTTTCGGGAACATATCCGAAGTCAGAGTGAAGATATTCGCCGACCAGCCCTGATGCGCAGCGGCCGCGATCCCGATCAGCGTCACCGCGACCCAGAGATTCGTTGTGATCGATGCAAAGACGATCGGAACGACCGCGATCGCGCAAATGAGCATCGCCGTCTTTCGGCCGGCGTTGACCGACCAGCCGCGTTTGATCAGGAATCCGGAGATCCAACCGCCGCCGATGCTTCCGAAGTCCGCGATGATGTAGATGATCGCGAGCGGAATCCCGAAGGTTTTGATGTCCAACCCGTGTTTCTTTTGCAGGAAATCCGGTAGCCAGAAGAGATAGACCCACCAGATCGGGTCTGTCAGAAACTTGCCGATCGCGAACGCCCAGGTCTGCCGATGCGGAAAAAGCCTTTTCCAGGGAATAGTCGGCAAGACCTCTTCTTTGTCGCTGTTGATGTAGTCCAGCTCGGCCTTTGAGAGTCGCGGATGATCTTCAGGTTTGCGATAAAAGATGAGCCAGAAGATCAGCCAGAGAAAGCCGATCGCGCCGGTTATGATGAAAGCCTCGTACCATCCGTACGTATAAGCGATCCAGGGCACGACAAGCGGCGTGACGAGCGCGCCGATGTTGGTTCCGGCGTTGAAGATGCCGGTCGCCAGCGCGCGTTCCTTTTTCGGAAACCACTCCGCAACCGTCTTGATCGACGCCGGGAAGTTGCCGGCCTCGCCAAGCCCGAGCGCAAAGCGCGCCGCCATAAACGAACCGACCGAACCGGCCCAGGCGTGGGCCATCGCGGCAATGCTCCACAGCGTCACCGAAATCGAAAAACCGTTTTTCGTTCCGATTCGGTCCATCAACCTGCCGACGCCGAGCATCCCGAGCGCGTACGCGGATTGAAACGCGAACACGATCCAGCCGTAATCGTTCTCTGTCCAGCCGAACTCCTCTTGCAGCGTGGGTTTAAGGATTCCGATAACCTGACGGTCGATATAGTTGACGGTCGCCGCGAAGAACAGCAGAGCACAGATCACCCAGCGGAAGTTGCCGACGCGAACCGGCGTTTCGATCGATTTCTCAGTCATTTTGTCACCCTCAATATTGAAAGATTCCAGTTACGTCGTTCGCCGTTATGAATTCGAACCCACCGGCCGTGACGATCATCGTTTCCTCGGCCTTGGTGCCCGTGATCGACGGGTTCCAAGCGAAAGCCTGATTGGCGACGACCCGTTCGGACGATTTCGGATGCGCGACCCATTCGCGTGTCTTGTACCCGGCGGCTCCGCCCTGATGGTGCTTGCCGATCTCGTCGGCGAAACCGAGTTCCGCATACTTGGATTCAAGCAAACCGTAAAGTTCGCGGCCTTCGCGACCGACCTCCGTTGCGCGGCAAATTGTTCTTTGAATTTCCTTGACGGCTTCGGTCCGTTCGCTGAACTCGGCGGAAACGGGGCCGGCGATTCCGATCCGCGTCAAACTGGCAATCAATCCGCTGCGCTTCGCGCAAACTGCGACGAGCACCGATTTCTTCCAGACATTCTCAGTCGGAGTTGGATGACGGTACGCGCCGATCCGGTCGTCGGCTCCGACCAGCACGACAACCGTTTCGATGCCGCTTACGGCAAGTTCTGCCGCGACGACCGTCGCGATCCTTTGCTCCGGCATTCCGGGCGCAATCGACTCGAAAGCCCGGCGGACGCCCTCGTTCGTGTCCGCGCCGAGTTTGTGAAAGCGTTCAATCTCGGGAATTGTCAATTCGTAACGGCACGGAGCGATGAGGTTCTCCGCCGGCCGAACGGACTTTGACAGCGGCAGATCGGAGATTATCTCGCCGGCGTTGCCGACCAGGGCGCGCGCCTGATCGGCGGCGATCTCAGGCGAGGACTTTTCGGCACGCCAATCAAATGAGAGCGGCTCACAACTGCCGCCCGGGATCTGTTCGGCCATCAACCGATCGATCTCAATGTTGTTCGCAAGCAAAAAACGCATGCCGTCGCGGCGCACAAGAAGCGTTCCGACTCCGTTCTCGACGCTCCGGTTGACGGCATTCGATCCGCCGCCGGTGAGCCAGGCAAAATTGGATTGTGTGTTGAGCAGAACACCGCCGAGGGACTGGGCCGCAAGCATCTCGCGGAGCCTTTCGGTTTTCAGCTCGATCTCAGCCGTAAGATTCACTGGTTAACGCCCGACGCCAGGAAGCCGCCATCAACGACCAACACTTCGCCGGTGACGAAACTCGCAGCTTCTGACGCCAGAAAGACCGCCGCACCCGCAAGTTCTTCGACCTTGCCGAAGCGCCCCATCGGCGTTCGCAACTGAAACTCCTTTCCGCGTTCCGTGGATTCGAGCAGTTCGCGGTTGAGATCAGTCAGGAAAACCCCCGGCGCGATGGCGTTGACGTTGACGCCGTGTTTCGCCCATTCGACGGCCAGCGATTTCGTCAAACTCGCGACCGCCGCCTTTGAGGCGGAATATGCGGCGACCTCGAAAAGCGCGACAAAAGTTGAAAGGGAAGCGATATTGATGATCCGGCCGTAACCGTTCTCGAGAAAGTGCTTGCCGAAGATCTGGCAGGCCCGGAGCGTGCCGTTGAGGTTGGTCTCGATAATGTCGTTCCAGTCCGCCTCGGGAAAGTCCGCCGTCGGCGCGCGCTTCGTTCTTCCCGCGCAGTTGACGAGAATATCGACCTTCCCGAAAGCTTTGACGCAAGCGCCAAGCAGTTCGGCCAACGATTCGCGGTCCGAAACGTCCGATGTGACGCGAATCGTCCGGCAACCCTTCGCTTCAAGTTCGGCAGCGGTCTTCTCGACCTGTTCTTCGCGGCGCGAAGTGCAGACGACGTTCGCTTCCGCTTCGGCGAAGCCGTCGGCGATCGCTCTTCCGATCCCCGATGTGCCGCCGATGATCACGGCCGTCCGCCCCTTGAGATCCAACTTTGCGTATCCCATAAATCTCCAGAATCCAGATGATCGAAACTGCCAAAGGTAATACCACTTCAAGAAGTTGCTTGTAGTCTCTTACACCAAGACGTTGATTGTCAAGTCCCGAAAAAGACCATATGGATGCTCATTTACTGGTGTTGGAGACCATTTCAAGGAAATTTGAGAATGCGACTTGCAAATAATTGGTCAAACCAATTATCATACAAGGGCAATTGAGGCGAAAGTATGATGACGACCCCAAAGAACGAACTCATCGCGCGCGCGGCAAACGAAAACCTGTGGATCGGAGAGGGCGATCGGGCGAACGTCCGAAGCGTTACGCCGTACCAGTTTCAGGTTCTCGGAACCGAAGATGAAGTCGGCGGGGCGATGCTTGACGAACTCATCGCGTATTCGAAAGAGAAGTCGGGCGACATCGTTGTCGTTCTGCTCGGCGGTCGCGGTGGACAGGCAATGTACCGACGGATTCGCGAACAAGCGGCAACGGGGGAACTGGACGCGCTGCTGTCGCGACTCCACGTTTTTACCCAGGACGCGCTTGCGCCACTCAGAATGGAGAGTTCGCTCAGCTTCGTGCGAGACTTTGAACGCCTTCTGGGTCCGGAATTCTTCGCCAAGGTCAAGAGTTTTACCCCGATCGAGACCGAAACCGACGACCTTGAATTCGAAATGAGACGGTATGTCGACCGGATAAGGGAACTGGGCGGTATCGACATCTTCTTTCTGGGACTCGGCCCCGAAGCCGAAGCGGCGTCGCATATTTGCTACATCAAGCCCGGCTCGGGAGCGACGGCGGGCGACTGGGCCGGTATTATTCCCATTTCTGAGAGTATTCTTGACCATCACATCAGCAAATTCAAGGTCGGCGGCAGTGACGTTTCCGATGCGGACGAGCGCGAATGCCGCAGCGCGTCGCATATTTTGACGCTTGGCCCGGCTGCCATCCTGAGTTCGAAAAAGATCGTCCAGTCGATCGTCGATGCGTCGACCGCGCCCGGAAAGATCCCGAGTTTCAAGCGATTTGCCGAGACGGAGATTTCTGCCGATCCGGCCGAACTTGCGCGACAGTGCGATGAAAATCCGGGGCTTTGGATCCGATTGCATCCGAACGTGGCATCGTTCGTTCTGCCGGATCTGGTGCCGCAAACTTAAAAAATGTCCGATTCCCCAAACAAATCAGCAGCGATCGGCGATTACGCGATCATCGTCAATCCGGATGACAACGTCGCCGTCGTGAAACGGCCGACCGAACCCGGCTTGGTTGTCACGCTGCCGGACGGCGCCGAAATCGTGATCGCGACGGAAATTCCGCCCGGGCATCGATTTGCGCTGAAGAACATTCCGGCGGGCGAGTTCGTCGTCCAGTACGGTCAGCCGATCGGGACGAGCCTCGGCGTTCCCGTCGGGCACTGGGTGACGCATTCGAATATTTCCGATGCGGTCCCCATTGTCCGCGATCTTCCGATGGACATCAGTTGCCCGCCTCCGGACTATATTCCAAAAGACGAGATCGCTCGCTTTGCCGGTTTTCGCCGGCCCGATGGCCGCGTCGGGACGCGAAACTTCGTGCTCATCGTTCCGACTTCAATGTGCGCCAGCCACGAAGCATCGCAAATCGCGATGATGTCCGAGTTTCTCCATTATAGCCGCGAAAAGTTTCCGAACGTCGACGGAGTGGTTGCGATTCCGCACAACAAAGGCTGCGGCTGCCAGGACGGCTCGAACCTCGACGTGATGATGCGCGTACTGTCGAATTACGCGGATCATCCGAATGTCGGCGGCGTCGTGCTGATCGATCTCGGCTGCGAAAAGACCAATCTCGGCTATGTCGAAAAATACCTGACGAATCGCGAACGGCCGATCAACAAGCCGGTTTACAAGATCGGAATTCAGGAAGTCGGCGGAACGCAGGCGGCGATCCAGGCCGGACTCGAATACGTCAAGGAAATGCTGCCGAAAGTTAACGAATCGATGCGCGAGGATTTTCCGATCAGCGAACTCGTGCTCGGCGTCAAATGCGGCGGATCGGATGGATTCTCGGGCATCTCGGCGAATCCTTCGCTCGGCTACACGGCCGATCTCCTGGTGCGGTCGGGCGGAACGGTTATCCTGACCGAAGTGCCGGAGTTTTGCGGCGCTGAACATATTCTCGCGCACCGGGCGCGCGATTTCGCGACCGGCAAGAAGATCTACGCGATGGTCGACTGGTTCAAGACTTACGCCTCGCGGTTCGGCGCGGTTCTCAATCAGAATCCGAGTTCGGGAAACATCAAGGGCGGGCTTCTAAACATCACGATCAAAAGCCTCGGCGCCATCGCCAAGGCCGGAACGACGCGCATCGAAGACTGCGTCGAATACGCCGAAACGCCGAAACGGCGCGGTGTCAACCTGATGCAGGGGCCCGGCTACGATCAGGAATCGACGCCCGCGCTGGTCGCGGCCGGCGCGACGGCGGTGATCTTCACGACGGGTCGCGGAACGACGATCGGAAACGCGATCGCGCCGGTCATCAAGCTTGCTTCGAACAACGAGGTTTTTGAACGTATGAAACTCGATCTGGATGTTTCGGCCGGGAACGTCATCGAAGGAACGGAGTCGATCGAATCGGTAGGGATGAGGCTTTTCGAGCATTTGCGGCGCGTTGCCGGCGGTGAGATCCAGGCTCGCGCGGAAGAAAACAAACATCGTGAGTTTCAGTTTTGGGCAGAACAGACCGTTTCGTTGTAAGATTTGAGTTTCAATCTTATGACCCAAAGATCAGTTTTTCACAAGAAACTCCAAAACACGGCAAACTCGACAGTTACCAAGTTTGATTCGTTGCTTCGTTTGATACGCGCCGCACAACCGATCGGACGGACCGAGATCGCGGCCAGACTTGGAATCGACAAGAGCACCGTTACCGAATATGTCAGACCGCTTCTGAAATCCGGTGTTTTGAAGGAGGAGCCGGCCGACGAAGCAGACGGCGGCCGCAAGTCACGCGAGATCTCGTTCGCCGATGACGGATCGTATTTTATCGGGGTCAATCTCGGCGTGCGAACGACGCAGATCGGCATAACCGATTTTGCCGGCGAGATCGAGGAGTTTGAGGATTTCGCGACGCCGGGGGAACCGCGTGAGACAATGGCGCGGGTCCGTGAATTGATCGAGGAGATATTTGAAGCGCGAAGCGCGGCGAACTGCCTGATGATCGGCGTCTGCGTTCCGGGAATGGCCGACGTTGAACGCCGCAAGCTCGTTTACGCCCCGAATCTTCGTTGGCGCGACGTCGACATCGCCGGCGCGCTTGGTTTCGAAAAGGGAATCGAGGTCGTGGTCGAGAACGACTCGACTGCGGCCGCGATGTTCGAAGCGCGAATCAGGGCACGCCATCCGCGGGCCGGGGAGCTTTCGGACTTCGTGCTTGTACGTTCGGGAACGGGAATCGGCGTCGGAATCGTGATAGGCGGCGAGATCTATCGCGGTACGGGTATCGGCCGCGGATTGGCCGGCGAATTCGGCCATATGACGATCGTTGCCGGCGGCAAGACCTGCGTTTGCGGCAATCGCGGTTGTTGGGAAAAGTATGCCTCTGCCGCGTCGGCGTCGACGCTTTATCTCGGCGACCGCCCGCTTCGACCGAACGAGTCGCTGCCGAGGTTCGCCGACATCGTGGTGAGGGCCGAAAACGGCGAGATTCGCGCCCAGCGATCGCTTGAGAAGATCGGCGACTATCTCGGGATCGGCATCGCCAACGTCGTGATGGGGGTCGGAATTCCGCACGTAATTGTCAGCGGGCGCTTGGTTTACGGTTGGAAGTTCATCGAAAAGCCGCTTCGCGAAGCGGTCAATCGGAGCATCGTCGGTTCGATGGACGGTTGGACGATCGAAGCGGGATCGCCCGTCGGGGCGGCGATCGGCGGAGCGCTTGAAGTAGCGGTTGACGAATATCTGCGTCGGGGGAATTTTCTCGCGGCGCCATAAGAGAATTTTATGAGCAACGAGATAACTCTGAAGAAGATTCAACGCGAAACGTGCGTCATCAAGGGCACACACACCAAAAAAGGCCGCACGCTTTCGGTCACACCCGAAAACACGGCGACCCGGCATCTTTCATACGGCCGGATCATTCTTGACCAAGCGGACGCGCCGGTGAGTTTTGGGTCCGGCGGAAGGGAGGTCGGATTCGTCTGCCTAAATGGCCGCGCGGCCGTCACGGTCGATCGCGACCGATACGATCTGGATCGGTACGATGCTCTTTACGTGCCGCGCGATTCGTCGATCACGGTTGCCCCGTTGGGCGCAAATTGCGATCTTGCCGAGATTTCGGCGGATGTCGAGACTCGATTCCCGGTGCAGTTCGTTTCTTTTGAGTCCATCCGCAATGATCCGGCGCTTCACTTTGTTGCCGGAAAGCCGCCGACCGAGCGCGATCTCAATATACTTCTCGGCAAGAACATACAGGCCGGACGCATTATGGCCGGCGTGACTTTTTCATCCGACGGTAACTGGACATCGTTTCCGCCGCACGAGCACGCAAAAATGCTCGAGGAAGCCTATCTGTACATCGATATGCCGGCACCGCAATGGGGCCTGCAGATGGTTTATACGGACCTTGATTCGCCGGAACTGGTCGAGGTCGTGCGCGAAGGCGATGTCGTCGTGATGCCGGACGGCTACCACCCGAATGTCGCCGCGCCGGGAGGGTCGATCAATTTTCTGTGGATGATGGCCGCCAATCGCGAGATCGAAGACCGCCAATTCGGTGTTGTCAACGTTCAGCCGGAATATGCCACCGGCGGGTCGGGCCTTGAAGCGTCCCGAAAATAACCAACTCAGACTTACGCCGTCGCGCGGGTTCACGAAATCGACTTTTTTGCGATGATCCTGGATAACTTCAAACTTGACGGAAAGGTTGCGTTGGTTACCGGCGCCGGTACGGGACTCGGAGCTGCGATCGCTGTCGCCCTCGCCGAGGCCGGGGCGGACGTCGCGGTTCACGCGCGCCGAACGGGAAGTGCCGACTTGACTTTGCGAACTGTAGAGAAGTTGGGCCGCCGGGCGGTTCCCGTCGAAGGCGATCTCGCACAGCGTTCGGCAGCGACGTCGATTGTCGAACAAACGCTCGACGAATTCGGCCGGATCGATATTCTGATCAACAACGCCGGTATGACCCGCCGCGCGCCGGCCGTCGATTATTCCGAGCCCGACTGGGACGAAGTTATCGAAGTCAACCTAACTTCGGTTTTCCGTCTTTGCCAGTCGGCAGGGCGCCGGATGATCGCCCAGGGCAGCGGAAAGATCGTCAACATCGCTTCGTTGCTATCGTTCCAGGGCGGGATCACGGTCCCCGCGTACACGGCGTCGAAATCGGCCGTCGCGGGGTTGACGAAAGCGCTCGCTAACGAATGGGCAAGTCTCAATATCAACGTCAACGCGGTCGCTCCCGGATATTTTGCGACCAACAATACTGCCGCGCTTCGGGCCGATGAAACGCGGAACCGGCAGATTCTCGAGCGAATTCCGGCCGGTCGTTGGGGGCAACCCGAAGATCTTTCGGGTACGGTTGTCTATTTGTCGTCACGGGCCAGCGATTATATGCACGGTCATGTGCTCGCGGTTGACGGCGGTTGGCTCGGGCGCTGAGGATGATTGCTGGCCGAAATGCTCATCAAGTGAATATGAAGATCAAATCAAAAGAGGATTGTCGTTGGGATCTGGTTAGTCTTGGCGAGGTAATGCTGCGGTTCGATCCGGGCGAAAAACGAATTCACACGACACGCTCGTTTCAAGTTTGGGAAGGCGGCGGCGAGTACAACGTCGCGCGCGGACTAAAGCGCTGTTTTGGTCTGGACACGGCAATAGTCACCGCGCTTGCCGACAATCCCGTCGGCAGGCTCGTTCAGGATCTCATCTACCAGGGCGGAGTCGATCAGTCGCATCTGAAATGGGTGAAATATGACGGCGTCGGTCGGACGGTCAGAAACGGAATGAATTTTACCGAAGCCGGATTCGGCGTTCGCGGCGCGCTCGGTTGTTCCGACCGCGGACACACCGCCGTCTCGCAGCTGACGCCGGGCGATATCGACTGGCGGAAGATCTTCGAGACGGAAGGCGCGCGCTGGTTTCATACCGGCGGGATCTTTTGCGCGCTTTCCGAAACGTCTCCGGATGTCGCGCGCGAAGCGATGAAGATCGCAAAGGAATGCGGGACGATGATCTCGTACGATCTTAACTATCGCGAGTCGCTCTGGAAAGCTGTCGGAGGTCAAGCGAAAGCACAGGAAGTGAATCGCGACCTGGCGCAGTTTGTCGACGTGATGATCGGCAACGAAGAGGATTTCACGGCGTGCCTCGGGCTTGAGGTCGAAGGCCAGGACGAGAATCACTCGAAGCTCGATATCGGCAGCTATCAAAAAATGATCGAAAAGGCCGTTGCCACATATCCGAATTTCAAGGCGGTCGCGACGACGCTCAGAAACGCGAAAACGGCGTCCTTCAACGATTGGGGCGCGGTTTGCTACACCGACGGCAAATTGCATCAGGCGATGATGCGGTCCGACCTCGAGATCTACGACCGCGTCGGCGGCGGCGACTCGTTCGCATCCGGATTGATCTACGGTTTCTTGAGCGGAAAGGATCCCGAATGGGCTGTCAACTGCGGCGCCGCGCACGGCGCGCTGGCGATGACGACGCCGGGCGATACGACAATGGCGTCGCTCGCCGAGGTCGAGAAAGTAATGAAAGGAGGCGGGGCGAGGGTTGCTCGCTGAAGGTTTTATGAAAAGTTCGGAAGTTGTCAGGAGAATTATCGAGATCGGCGTCGTTCCGGTCGTCCGCGCCAATTCGCCCGAGGAAGCGCTCGCCGCCGTCGACGCGATCAAAGCCGGCGGCGTGCCGATCCTTGAGATCACGATGACCGTACCCGGCGCGGTGAAGGTCATTGAGAGAATAGCGGATATGTTCGGCGACGAGGTGGTCCTCGGTGCCGGAACGGTGCTTGACCCGGAAACCGCGCGGGCCTGCATCCTCGCCGGCGCTACTTTCATCGTCAGCCCGGCGCTCAATCTGGCTACGATCGAACTTTGCAAGCGATACTCGGTGCCGATCTGTCCGGGAGCGTTGACGCCGACCGAGGTCGTCACGGCGTGGCAGGCGGGCGCCGATTTCGTCAAGGTCTTTCCCTGTTCCGCAATGGGCGGAGCGAGCTACATCAAAGGCCTGAAAGCCCCGCTTCCGCAGGTCGAATTGATACCCACGGGCGGCGTCAATCTCAACACCGCTGCGGATTTCATCAAGGCCGGCTCAAGCGCTCTCGGCATCGGCGCCGACCTTGTCGATCTCAAGGCGATCCGCAACGGCGAGGCGCATATCGTCACCGAACGTGCCGTCCAGTTCGCGCAGATCGTCAAAGACGCACGAACGGGATGATCAGGGTTTTTTATTTGCGGCCGCGATTTGCGCTATCGTAAGCGGCCTCCCTGCCAAACGGCGATGTTTGTGAACCGGGATCGTTTGCCACGCATTCAGATTCGGCCCGCGTAGTGAATTCCCAAGACGCAATCACAGTTTCCGGATCGGGCACAATCCATTTATTCGTTTGTACCCGCCGACGCGACTGTTTCGCCTGGACGATTTGGGGTCGGCGCCCGATGCTCAGAGCACGCCGATCGCTCTTGGCTTGCGTCTATCACGTGAATCTATTATGGTTGCTGAACTTGTAGTGTGGAATTGAAACTATTTGAACGAAGTTCAGGAGGTCCGATTATTGCTTATGGATAGAATCCGTATCTTGAAGTCACTTTGTTTTTTGATATCGATCAGTTTTTTTGCGCTCGTGCCTGTCGAGGCCGATGCGCAGCAGGATTTTAGCGGTCGCGAATTGCTGAGCGTCTCGCGCGTTGCAATGGGCGGCGAAGAATATGCCGGGTTGCAGTTTTTGACTCTTAAGTCGAAAGGTTTCGTGAATGTCGCGCCGATCGTCGGCGCGGGGCTCGGGACCGGAGGCGCGGCATCGACGGTTGAGGTCAAGTTCAGTATGACCGATTTTCAGGACAAGGACTCGCGCCGTCGTCTCGACGTCAAACCGACGGGCCCTTCAATCGGAGAAACATTCCTCGTTTACACGGGAAGTTCGGGCGGCGGAATGTATATGGGAAATGAATTTCGCGTGAGCGAGGCCGCCGCGTCTCGTCATTGGGGTTTTATGGGCTTTGGAACCCTAAACCGCGCTATCGACGGACAGTTCAAGACCGATCGACTCAAGGACAACGACAATAATTACGTGGTCGAGGTGAAGTTCAATTCTACCGATTCGCTGCGCTATTGGCTCGACAAAAAAACCTTTCTGATCAGCAAGGTGGTAACGTTCTTCAACGGCAAGGTCCTGGTCGAGGAAGAGCGAAGCGATTATCGAAGGGCCAACTGTATGATGTTGCCGTTTCGGATCGTGACGCGTTTAAGCGGACAGCGGGTCTCGGATTCGACAATTGATAGTTACGATCTTAAGACCGAAGTGCCCGAGGCAAGATTCACGATTGCCGCGGCGGCGCAATAGAGGATAGAAAGAAGGAACTTCAATGCCGCTCAAGACCTTGTCTTGGCGGCATTGCTGTTTTTGAGAAAGACACAAACCCATTCGCCGAATTTGTTAACCGAGTTTTTTGTGTTGCACTCTGCGCTATACACTCTGTACCCACCACTGCGCGCCAACCGCAACCTCAGTAGGTCCTGACGTCCGCGCGCAAAATGGTTTTGCAGAAACGACTCCCTTCCGCACATCCGGGCGGTCCAAATTCCCAAATCCCAACTCCCAAATCACCATTCCGCAATCCCAAATCCCCAATTGGGAGCTTTGAAAAACCTACTTAACCCAGATTACTCATTAAAAGCAATTTCCCGCGAAATACGCGAAATACGCGAAAAACAACATCAAAAATGGCATTTTTCTCGTTTTTGGCGTATTTCGCGGGAAATTGCTTTTAATGAGTAATCTGGGTTCATCCGTGGAGGAAACGCGATTTGCTACCTTCATATCGGTTTTTCAAAGCTCCCGAATCTGGAATCTGGAATATCTGGAATTCTGGAATATCTGGAATATCTGGAATATCTGGAATTCTGGAATCGCAAATCGCAAATCGCCTTCACTTCGCCGGAGACTTCTGCTGTTGCCCGACGATGTAGCCGTCGCGGGCGCGTATGACCAGATTCGAGCGGTTGACGCGGACCTTGATCGCCTTTCTTTGTCCCGGCGTTCCTATTTCCTGCGGAATGTAGCCGATCGTGTACTGCCTTCTCAATTCCTCGGCGATGCTCTCGAAGGTTCGCGTCAGGCCGGCACCGGTAGCGGCCGCGTCAAAAACCCTGCCGCCCGTGTAATCCGCAAGATCCTTCAGGTATTGCTTTGCGAGCGCGTATTCGCCGCGTGTGTTCGGGCGCGCGAGCACCGTCGAATTGATCCTCCCCTGATCGAAAAAGGTGTTGTAGTAGATCGGAAAGATGATCGCTTCCGACTCTTCGGCTTCGTTGACGCTGCGGTCGTAGGTCGATCTCGACGAGGTCGTGTCGACGCCGTCGGTGAACAGAACAACGGCTTTCCGTCCCTGAATGTTTCTCAATGCCTTACGCAGCGTGTAATCGACGGTGTCGTAAAGCGACGTCCCGTTTCCGAAATCAGCCCTGCGGATCGCCTTGTAAATCCGTTGCCGATCGGTGGTCGCCTCCGTCAAAACGATGTAGTTTCCGTCGAATTCGATAACTATTACCTTGTCTTGCGGTTTCAGTTGGTCGACGAACGCGATCGCGGCGGTTTGTATCTCATCGATCTTGAATTCGGTTGAAGGACTTGTGTCGATCAGGAGCGCAACCGTCACCGGCGTGTCCGAGGTCGCGAAAAACTCGATCTGCTGTTCCTTGCCGTCCTCGAAGATCTTGAAATTCTCCTTGTCGAGATCGGCAATATACAGGCCGTTGCGATCGAAGACAGAAACAGGGATGGTAACGAGATTCGTGTCGACCTTGATGGTTTCGTCGTCAGAATCCGAAAGGATCTCCGGTTCGGATTTCGTTTCTTTGCTGGTTTTCTGTTCGATATTGCGGAGCGTCGGGCGGACGGTTGCCCGCGGCGGCAGCGGTTTCGAATCGGAATACTGATCCTCGGTCACCGGCAACGGCGTCGGTTTCGGTGTCGGTTGGACTCGTCGGCCTGATTGCGCGTACGCCGAAGGCAAAAGGACAATTCCGAGCAATACAGCAAAGATGAAATTTTTCATTGGCGGTCTCCGGAAAGCGTTTTACTTTTGATGCGCGCCGCGCCAAAAGGTTGAATCATTTTTGTGCAAAAGAATTGTAAATCGTCCAAACGCTGAAACCGAGCATCACCAAAACCACCAACCACCCCGAGACCTGAAGCCAAACCGGATGTTGATAATCGCCGACGACCGACCGTTTGCGCGATGCAAGCAATACGAGCGCGAGACCGACCGGCAAAATGAATCCGTTGACCGTTCCCGCCCAGACCAACAGTTGGATGGGCTTCGGGTTGACCAGAAACACGATCGTTGAGACGACGATAAAGCCTATGATCACAAAAGTTACGCGTCTATCGATGGCCGCGTGAAACGTTTTTAAAAATGAACTCGAAGTGAATGCCGCGCCGATGACCGAGGTGATCGCCGCCGACCACATCACGATCCCGAAAACGCGATAGCCGAACTCGCCGGCCGCGTTTTGAAAGACCGACGCCGGCGGATTCTGCGGATCGATCGTCATTCCCATCGCGATCACGCCGAAGGCCGCGAGAAAGAGCAGAAACCGGATGACCGCCGTGATCATTATCCCGGTCGTTGCGCCGCGATTTACTTCCCGCAAATTGCCGACGCCTGTCACCCCCGCATCGATCAGGCGATGCGCTCCGGCAAAAGTGATGTAGCCGCCGACCGTGCCGCCGACGAGCGTGATGATCGCTTTCGGGTCGATGGTCTCGGGTATCAGGGTTCGAAACGCCGCCTCGCCGAGCGGCGGCTTCGAGGCGAAAACGACGTAAAGGATCAGACCAAGCATCACGACGCCGAGGATCTTGACAAAGAAATCCATCGCCCGTCCGGCTTCCTTGACCGAGAAGATGGCGATCGCGACACCCGCGCTGAGCAGCGCCCCCCAGGTTTCGGGTATGCCGAACAGGACTTTAAGTCCGAGCCCGCAGCCGGCGATGTTGCCGATGTTAAATACAAGTCCGCCGAACGCGATCAACGCGGCGAGCAAGTAACCGCTGCCGGGAATCGTTTCGTTCGCGACATCCTGTCCGCGTTTGCCGCTGACCGTGAGCACGCGCCAGATATTCAGTTGAGCGAAGATGTCGAGGATCACGGAAACGAGGATGACGAACCCGAAACTTGCCAGCAACTGCGTCGTGAAAACGGTCGTTTGCGTCAGAAAGCCCGGTCCAACCGCTGACGTCGCCATCAGAAACGCGGCGCCGAGGATCGTTGATGAAAGTCTGGTCCTTTTCATTTGGACAAATTTCGGTTTATCGTGATTTTGATTTATATTCGAATCTAAGTTTTTCAGGATAGTAGCACAAACCCGAAACAAAGGCTTTATCGGTTTCAAACGGAGAAAACTATGGCAGCTGAGATGGGTCAGAACAGACTCGTGGCGTTGGACGTTTTTCGAGGGATGACGATCGCCGGAATGGTGCTCGTCAACAATCCCGGAACCTGGAGCGCGATCTACGGTCCGCTGCAGCACGCGCCCTGGCACGGGATCACGCCGACGGACTATATCTTTCCGTTCTTCCTGTTCATTGTCGGTGTCGCGATCCCGATCGCGCTCGGCAAACGGCTCGCGGAAGGCGTGACCGGAAAGGTCTATTGGAAGATCTTGAGCCGCGCCGCGATAATCTTCGCACTCGGACTGTTTCTCCCTGCGTTTCCGATCATCAATCTGGGCGAAAGCGACATCTCGAACGTGTCGAAACTCGTCCTGATGCTGGCGACGATGGGCGCCGTTTTCTTCTGGCTGATCGGCCGCAATCGCGAAGCGCTCGCATCGCTGCTCTTTTTGGTGATCGCATATCTCGGATTCTATTTCACCGGTTCCAAAGTTCCGTTCATCAATGTCGAAACGCTTCGGATTCCTGGAGTGCTGCAGCGGATCGCCGTCTGTTACGCGATCGTCTCGATCCTCTTTCTGCATTTCAGTTGGAAGCGTTTGACGATCATCGGCGTCGGCGCGTTGCTGGTTTATTGGTTCCTGATGACGTGGATCCCGGTTCCGGGTTGCGAAGTGACAACCATCGACAACAAAGCGTGCAATCTCGCGGCGTGGCTCGACATCAAGATCTTCACCGAAAACCACGTCTGGCGCAGCGCGAAGGTCTTCGACCCGGAAGGAATTCTCTCGACGATCCCGGCCTGCGTCACGACGATCTCGGGCGTGCTGACCGGTATGTGGCTGAAAACCGAGAAGAGCGATACCGAAAAGGTCGGCGGACTGTTCTTCTTCGGCGTCGTTCTGTGCGCCGTCGGTTATTGCTGGAATTTCTGGTTCCCGTACAACAAGGCGCTCTGGACGAGTTCGTACGTTGCCTACACCTCGGGGCTCGCCTTATGTTTTCTCGGTTTCTGCTATTGGCTGATCGACATCAAAGGCTATACGAAGTGGACGAAACCGTTCGTGATCTTCGGGATGAACGCGCTCGCGTTGTTCGTTTTTTCAGGTCTTTTCGCCAGGGTTCTGGGAATTCTAAAAGTGACGGGGCCAGAAGGTACTGCGATCAACGTGCAGAAATGGATCTTCGACACTCTGTTCTTGCCGTTGGCGTCGCCGATCAACGCGTCCCTGGCGTTCGCGGTCAGCTACATCGTCTTCTGGTTGTTTCTGATGTGGCTGTTGTACCGCAAGAAGATCTGGATCAAGGTTTAGGCTACGAGTGACGCCTTCAGGCCGGTACGAGTGACGCCTTCAGGCCGGTATGAGTGACGCCTTCAGGCGTTACAACCTGTGGCGGGTAACGCCTGAAGGCGTCACTCGTACTACCTGAAGGCGTCACTCATACTACCTGAAGGCGTCACTCGTACTATTCGATGGTGAAGGCGCGGATCGACTGGCCGAGTTCGGCTTCGAGTCGCGTCTTTTCGGCTTCGAGCGCTTTCCGTTCCTTTTCCATCTCTTCGAGACGGGTTTCCTGATCGTTCGCCTTTTGGATGTAGCGCGCGATGAGGGTTTTCGCCTCAGCCGTTTTCGAAAGCGCTTCGATGTTTTCGCGAAGGCGTTTCTGGTCAGATTCGATCGCCTCGATCTCATCATCGAAACCTTCGAGTTTCTGTTCGATCGTCGCGATCCGGACGCGCAGATCGATCAGTTTCTCGAGCTTCGCGCGGGTTTCTTCATTGATGTAGCGTTGTGACACGAAAATCTGCAGGTCGTTGCGGCTCAGCGAGGTAAGCTGATAGTTGTCGGCCAGACCCTGGCGAACCGTGATCTTCAATTCCTTTTCCTGAAACCCGTCGAGTTCGACTCGGAAGCGATAGTATTTCTGGGTTACATAATCCGGCTTCGGCGAGTCGTCGCTCAGTTTCCAGCCGTCCTGAACCGGATATTCGATATAGAGAACCTTTTTGCGGCCGGTTTGATTGGTTATCTGGTATGTCTTGCGCGATGTCTGGAAATAATGGACCTGAAAGACGCCGTTGACCACCTTGACCAGCTTCGCCGGTTCGCGGTCGGCCTCGTTCCGGACGCGGACGTTGGTTCCGAGATCAAGCGCGAACGAGATCAGGCGTTGTTCCTTGGCCTTGAGCCGATCCATCAGCGCCTCGCCGGCGTAGGCGTTGGAGTCGAGCACCGTCAGACTTCCGGATTCGAGCGTCAGATCGGTGTTGTTCTTGAGCAGCACGCCGCTGTAGGGACGATCCTGACGGACGGACTCGTTGTAAACCGCGACGCGCTCGCCGTCCATTTTCGTCTGGATGATCGGGATCAGCGCCGAACGGTCGCGCATCACGGTCACAGGCTGTTCGATACGGTATTCGAACAGGTCGCCGATCTCCTCGCCGACGGTCGTGTTCTGGTAATTCTCGGACGAGTTCTGAAGAGCGTCGCTGACAGATGTACGATCCACGCTTCTGAAATTACTGACCTCGTTGGACCTGCCATCGACGGTCGCGTATTGGGTCGCGCCGGGCGTCAGCTGCAGAGGCGAAGACTGAGATCGACCGGTTATCGGCAAGTTCTGGATCTGTTGCTGACTGATGTTGCTCTCCTGTCTGCTTTCAGCGGCGCCAATTAGGCGCGCGCCAGGTTCGTAAACCTGCGGGCTGAGCTGCAGATCGCGCGGCATCGGAACGACGGGTCGATAGCGATAGAACGGTTTCTGGATCGGTTGGATGAACGAGATCGGCGAACCCGAAACAAGAGAGAGCTGGACGTCCTTCCAGTCTTCCTCGCTAACGTTGTCGACGATCGCCCAGCCTTGAAAGAACGGCTTTCCGGCTTCGTCGAGCACGACGCGGTAGGTCGTTTTCCAGATCGGCGCGGCGATCGTGTAGCTGACGATCATCTCGCGGGCGCCCGTGCCCTCGGACGTGATCGTGATCGTCTTCGCGTCGCGCCGGCGGGCCGAGGCCGCGGCGTTGGCGAATTCGTTCAGGTCGCGGCGCGTTCCCTCGTCGAGCAACTTGACGCTTTTGACATCCGAAAGATCGAAGCTCGCGATCTCGCCCGACTCGGACGCGATGACGAGAACATTCGTCCAGGTCGTCGCCTTTTCTCCCTGGATCTGCTTGCGTTCGACCGTCACGATCGAACCGGAAGCAGCCCCTTTGGAAGACGTGACGGCGACCTTCGCGCCCTGCAGCTGTGCAAGCACGCCGGCAAGTCCGCCGCCCTCGCCCGTCAGCGGGCCGATCGAGAACGGGATCTCGGCCATTCTCGACGATACGGGAGCCGACGAATTGTATGACACGGCGCCGATCTTGCTGCCCTTGCCGAGATCGAGAACGACCATCGATTTGAGGACGTCATCGACCTGCGATTGTTTGAAAGAGAGATTGACTTCGGCGGATCCTGAAACGATTCCCCGGCGTTCGACATACGCGACGCCGTTCGAATAGAGGATCACGCGCCGGATCGGAAGTTGCTCGGCCGAATTCTTCGCCGGTGCAACAGGCTGATTCGTTTTGGCCGGAACCCGCAACTGGGCCGGCGCGACGATCGAAGTCAACGCAATCAAGGCGATAAGTAATTTGATATTCATAGTTTTGCCATCCTTTAGTTTGGAGAACGATTTTTCGGTCGTGCCTTGCGGAGGCGCAAGCCGTAAGAAGAGCGTTTTGTATCAAGATGAGTGTAGCGCGCCCGTGAGTTGTATTGCGCCCTGGACCGTCGTGAAAATCGGCATTCAAGCTGGAAGCCTTCACCGATCCGGAATAGTTGAAAGTTGATAACTGACAGTTGGTAGTTGTGGCGCCCGAACTATCAGCGCTCACCGATCCGGAATAGTTGAAAGTTGATAACTGACAGTTGGTAGTTGTGGCGCCCGAACCATCAGCGCTCACCGATCCGAAATAGTTGCAAGCTGATAACTGACAGTTCGTAGTTGAGGCGCCCGAACTATCAGCTTTCATCTATCAACTATCATCTAATCCGGAATGGCTGAGACTTGATAACGGATAGGCCATAGTTGAATTTGGCGCCAAAACTTCCTGCGATCAACTATCCGGGATGATCTGAGAGCCCAAAGTCGGTCACTTTTTCTCGCCTTCTTTCTTTTCGGCCTTGTCCTTGATGTATTTCTCCTTCGCTTCCTTGCAACCGAGGGCGATTTTCTCCTTGTCGTTCTTGTTCTCTTCGATATTCGATTTGATCGCTTCCTTTGCAATGTCGATGGCGAATTCACGTATCTTGCGGGCGACGAATCCTTCGTCGGGCGCTTTCGAATCTTCGTTCATCAGGTCGATGAAGTCGTCGCATTCCTTGACTCCCGTTTTTGCCATTTGTTCGGTATTCGAATTGCCGGCCGAGCCCGGTTTTTCGCCGCCTGAGAAGATCTTGCCGCATCCGAGGCCGGCAACCAGCAGGAAAACGACGGCCGTCAATAAAGTGATTTTGTTTCTCATAATTTTCATTTAACGCACTAACGAACGATCAAGTTCACGCCTGTTCAAGATTCGCGTACTTTTCAATCAATTTCTTTTGTCCGAATCCCGGGAAGCTCACCGTCAGTTTGACGTTGTCGCCGCTGCCTTCCCGTCGCAGAACCAACCCCTTGCCGTATTTTGCGTGACGCACGTGAGCTCCGGGAACAAAGGAATTCGGATCTGCGGCTTCGGATTTCGGAGTCGCCTGCGATCTTAGCTTGTCGAACCCGGAAAGCGGCTTTGGTTCCGAACTCGCGGGCGTCTCGATCTTCTTGTTCTTGAAGAATTCGGCAATTGCGTCGGTCGAGTTGTAGGTCTTTCCGGTATATAGGTTTTTCGGCTTTTGCGGCTCGCGCGTCTCGCCGCGCAAAGCCGCAACAGCGTGCTTATTCGATTTGTTCGCGCCGCCCTGAGCGAACGAAAGCCAACTCGAACCGCGCGACAGGTCGCGGATCAACTCGAGCGGCATTTCATTCAGAAATTGCGACGGCTCGGCCGCCATCTCCTCGCCATAGACCCGCCGGCGCATCGAATGCGTAATGTAAAGAAGCGTTTCCGCTCGCGTGATCGCGACGTATGCAAGACGCCGTTCTTCTTCAAGTTCCTTCGGATCGTTGATCGAACGGGAATGCGGAAAGATTCCGTCTTCGAGTCCGACCAGGAAGACGACGGGGAATTCGAGGCCCTTTGCCGAATGGACCGTCATCATCGTCACCGCGGCGTTGCGGTCATACTTGTCGGTGTCGGACGTCAACGCCGCGTGATCGATAAAATCGCGCATTCCGTCATTGTCCTGCTTGTCGTAATCGACGGCCGCATTGACGAGTTCCTCGAGGTTCTCGAGCCGCGCGGCGGACTCGTCCGAGTTTTCGGCACGCAGCATCGCCGCGTAACCCGTGTCTTCGATCGCCGCGACGACGGCTTCCGAGACGGGACGCTCGGATTGACCGACATCGCTGATCTTTTTCGAAAGGTTCTCGATCGTCGCGCGGAATCTACGCATCGATTCGAGCGCCCGCGGAGTCAGATTGACGCCCTCTTTATGCTCGAGATTCGTCAGGATTCCCATCGTTTCCCAAAGCGAACTGTTGAAGCTTTTGGCGTGCATCGCGAGTTCGTCGAGTGAAGTTTTCCCGAGCCCCCGCGGCGGCGTGTTGACGACGCGGAGCAGCGCGATATCGTCAAACGGGTTGAGCGCGAGCTTCAAATATGAGATGACGTCCTTGATCTCGGCACGCTCGTAGAACGAAAATCCGCCGACGATGTTGTAGTCGATTCGGTATCGCCGAAGAGACTCTTCAAAAAGCCGCGACTGCGCGTTCGTCCGATAAAGGATGGCCACGCGTTTGCGCGGATCGCGACGGCGCAGTTCGTCGATCTGCGAGGCCACGAACCGCGCCTCGCCGTCGCCGTCAAACGCTTGAAAATAAAGGATCTTATCGCCGCCCGGGTTCGACGTCCAGAGTTTTTTCTTCTTCTGTTCGACGTTGTTCTCGATGATCGCGTGCGCGACGTCGAGGATCGTCTGGGTGGACCGGTAATTCTGTTCAAGGAGAACGGTCTTGGCATTCGGGTAATGCTGTTCGAAATCGAGAATGTTGCGAATATCCGCCTGGCGAAACTTGTAAATGCTCTGCGCGTCATCGCCGACGACGCAGATGTTCTGCTGTTTCTCGGTCAGATACCTAATGAGCGAGAACTGCAGCGGATTAGTGTCCTGATACTCGTCTACAAGAATGTACTTGAAGCGGTCGTTGTATTTCTCGCGTATCTCGTGGTTCTGTCGCAAAAGCCTCACGGTCTTGATCATCAGATCGTCAAAGTCGAGCGCGTTCGCGTTTCTTAGACGTTCTTCGTAAAGCTTGTAAACACGCGAGATAGCCTGCCGACGCTCATCGGTGAACTCGACTTTCGAGGCATAGTCGTCAAAGTCCTCGCCGCGGTTCTTGGCGTTCGAAATGGCACTCAGGATGATTCGCGGGGCAATCTGCTTATCGTCAAAACCGATATCCTTGAGCGATGCTTTTATGACCTTGAGCGAATCGTCCGTGTCATAAATCGTGAACGATTTCTTGTAGCCCTCGTCGAGAGCTTCGATGTCGCGGCGCAGAATTCGAACGCAAAGCGAGTGAAAGGTCGTCACGAGCGGCGCGGATTGGAGCTTTTGCCCGGAAAGAAGCGATTCGACCCGTTCCCGCATCTCGCCCGCGGCCTTGTTCGTGAAGGTTACGGCCAGAATATTGTGAGGCGCGATATCCTTTTCGGAGATCAGATAGGCGATGCGAACCGTGATCACGCGCGTTTTGCCGGATCCCGCTCCGGCGAGTACAAGAACCGCTCCGTCCGCGGTCGTTACCGCCTCGCGCTGTTGAGGATTGAGTGATAAAAGAAGTTCCATAAGTTGAATAGAATATTAGAAAGGAAAAAGGCAAAAGGCAAAAGGGGAAAAGGCGAAAGGGTCAGTACCGCCTGCGTCAGCGGGCGGGCAACCGTCATTAAGTGACACTTCGGCTTTGACCGGGCGACGCCGCGCAGTTGTGATTAGCGTGAAGGAAGTCGCCGAATCTTTCGTTGCCGAACGATTCGCTGAATCCGCCGTTTTCCCAGGCGGCTTTGCCGTTGATCAGAACCAGTTCGACGACATCATCGTTGCGGTTCACCAGTCTTGAATATCCGCCGAGGAACTCCGCCGAATGATATTGATGAACATCGTCCGACAGCTTTGCCGGATCGATGACCGTGATGTCCGCGCGTTTCCCGGGTTCGATGGTTCCCGCGTCGAGATTGAAGAAATCGGCGTTCTCTTTTGTCAGCCGCCAAACGGCCTTTTCAAACGACATCAACGGTTCACCGCGTTCGTGTGATTCCTGAACGTAGCGCAGCACACGGAGCGGGAAGTTGTAGAACGCCATATTGTCGATGTGCGCACCGGAGTCGGCGAACCCGAAGATGCCGTTCTGATCGTTGTAGAGTTTTTTGTAACGCCGCGGATCGTGATTGCCGATCGTCGTTTTCCATTGGACCTGTTTGTCAAGGTCGACGACGATGTCGAGAAACGCGTCGACCGGATGCTGGCCGCGCTCGTCGGCAAGCTCCGTGAACGACTTTCCGATCCAACTTTTGTCGGGGGCGTCGACGACAAATGCGTCGCCGAAATCCTTTTGCCAGACCTTTGGCGCGAGCTTGTTCTTGTAATGCTTCTTGAATTTCCGGCGATATTCTGGATCGTTCAGGGTCGCGTTTCTTTTGGCAAGGTCGTTCGCCAGGTGACGCGCCAGGGCTCCGGTCGGGAATTCCTCGAAAACGACGAGATCCATTCCTTTCGCAAAAACGGTGAACGGCACCGGGAACGCCTGTAGCCGAAAATCGGCGCGGCATATTTTGTTGAAGAACGACGCGAGGCCGCTGAGGAGCGGATAGATGTACGGATCGCCCTTGAGATCCATCATCGCGACGATCGATGTCCGCAGACTCTTTCGCCAGAAAAACGCCGAACTCTGGAACATATACCAAAGACTCGCAACGCGGTTGACGAGATCGGGAACGCCCTGAAGATGCGCGCCGCGGCGACGGACGATGTCGGTCAGCGCCCGGCGTTCGGCGCTCTTGGCATACGTCGCCGGAAGAAGTTTCGACCAATGGCGTCCGTCCATTTTGTCCCACGGGTTATGCTGCATCGAGATGCCGACGAATCCGGCATCGAGCGCCTCCCCGAGCATCCGGGACATCTCGGAGATCTCTTCGTTCGTCGGCCGTTCCGACGTGGAGAGGCTGCGGTCTATGCCCATCACGCGCGCACGGATGTCCGAATGCCCGATGAACGACGCGATGTTCGGGCCAAGTTTGAGACTTTCGATGTGGCTCACCCATTCGCCCGGAGTCGACCAGTTCTTGCCGTCCTTCAGCAATTCGAAAAGGATCTCCCGCGGAAACGCCTCGACCCGGGTGAACATATCCGCGCAATCCTCGAAATCGGCGTAAACGAACGACAGGGAGCAACCGCCGAGCAGGACCGAGGTGACGCCGTGGCGAACCGATTCTGAGAGCGAGGGAGCGGCGAGAACTTCGCCGTCGTAATGCGTGTGGTTGTCGATAAAGCCGGGCATCACCCATTTGCCGTCCGCATCGAAGACCCGGGTTTCAGGCGCATCAATGGCGTTTTCGGAGATCTCGGCGACGCGTCCGTCGCGGACGAGGACGTTCGCGATCCGCGAAGGCTCGTCGAAACCGCTGAAAACCCGGCCGTTCTTGATCAGGATGGAGTTCATTTCACAAGTGCCTGGATTGCTTTGAAATGCTCGTGTTTCGAATCGCGCATCAACTCGAAAAGGACCATTTCAACTGATGACGGCACGGCGCCGCTGCCGATGATCTTATCGATTCCCACACGCCGGTCGCGATCGAAACGCGAACCCACGGCGTCCGTCAAAAGATGAACCTGAAAACCCGAATCAAGCAGATCGTGCGCCGTTTGGTTGACGCAGATGTGCGTTTCAAGACCGCACAAGACGACCTGACGGGCGCCGGTTTTGTTCAAAGCGACGAGAAAGTCCGCCGCGCCGCATGAACTGAAAGTTGACTTTTCGACTATTTCGGCCGATTCCGGCAATACGTCGAGTATTTCCGTTATCGTGCGTCCGAGCCCCTTCGGATATTGCTCGGTAACGATGATCGGCAAGCCGAGAATGCCGAATCCGCGGACGACCGTGGCGACGCGGTCCGCGAGACCGGCCGAATCGGCGACGACGTTTCGGAACGCCTCCTGGAAATCGACCACGACAAGCGTTGTTTCTTCGGGATCAAGAATGTTCGAATGCATAAGCTATTTGGCCTTCTTTTCGCTTTCGCGGCGTTCTTTCTCGCGCTTTTCCTTGGCGTACGTCTTGAAGAAGAAGAAAACCGTCGCCGCGCAGACGATCAGGATCAGGACCATCATCCCCGCAATGAAATATATCTCGGCAAGTCCGGAATTTGGCATAGTTGCATCTTAACGCAGCCCGATTCCGGCTGGCAAAGCAACCCGGTCCGTTCGCGTTGTATCATAACCGCCGGGGCGTTTAGTATTGTCGGAGATGTTCGGGACAAAGGCATTCACGATCGCCGGATTGCTGCTTCTGCTTTGCGGGACGCTAAGC
Source organism: Acidobacteriota bacterium (assembly GCA_016715115.1). Classification (NCBI taxonomy): domain Bacteria; kingdom Pseudomonadati; phylum Acidobacteriota; species Acidobacteriota bacterium. The sequence goes on along the minus strand of JADKBM010000011.1, from coordinate 1,256,135 downwards.
GTGTCGGCAACTGAGAAATGGCTGCGGATCGAAACGGAGAACTTCGGCGTCATTGGTGATGTTTCGGAGATTGAGCTGCAGCGCGTCACCTCCGAGTTTGAGGCGTTGCGACGCAAACTCAGGGAACTCGATCCGAAGCGGGAGTTTCGGCAACCCGTGCCGACGACCATCCTCGCAATTCACGATTTGGGGAGTTTGCGCCGATTCTCCGAAGGTGACAGCTTTTTTGTCGACGGCGTTATGCAGAAGTGCATTGTTTTCCGGTTCGGCGATGCGGCCGCAAGACGAAACGCGTTTCGCAATTTTGCAATGCTGCTGATCGACAACGAGTTCGGTCCCGATAGAATGCCGGCTTGGCTTCGCGTTGGAGTCGCCGAGTATTTCTCATCCATCCGCTTCGTTGGCGATGCGGCGGACCCGTCTGAGATCGCGACCGATCCGATAGGGAGTCGCCGCCCGATCGCGCTTGAGACCCTGTTTGGGACGGACCACTACTCGTACAATCGCCAGACGCGCGAGACGGCAACGAATTTCGCCGCGCGATCGGCTTCGATCGTCGCACATCTTCTCACCTCGAAGATCGACTATTTCCCGGAGCTCATCAGAACGATCGAAATTGGAAAGCCGACCCTGATCGCGCTCTCGGACGGCTATCGAATGCAGCGGTCGGACATCGAACGAATCGTGAAGCCGGCGCCGGTTCCTCGATTTCCGCCGACAAAAGCGCCGAATGCAGAGGGAAAGACCCGGACCGTCGGCGACCTTGAAAGGCGGGGTCTGGTGGCTGAGATCCTGATCGGGGTCGGACGTTGGGATTCGGCCGCAAGCGAGGTCTCCGTTGGCGAGAATTCGTCGCAAATCCTGACGATCAAAGGGCTGATTGCCGAACGGGCGGGAAAGTACGCGGCGGCGATCGACTCTTTCGAAGCGGCGATCGCCGCCGATCCGTCCGATTACCGTCCGAACTTCGTGCTTGCGCTCGTCCTGCTCAAACGGGAATCAACGGAATTCGGCCTGTCGTCGGGTTTTACCGAGACGACCGCGGTCCGGGTCCGCAATTTGCTCGAACGAACGATCGAGCTCGCCCCGGATTTCGGCGACAGTTATCAGTTGCTGGCCTTTCTCAATTCAGTTCGCGGCGAAGACCTGCTGGAGACCTACAACCGAATGGAGGACCTCCTCAAGATCGCTCCCGGGAATTTTTGGTATCGGCTGCGGGCGGCCGAACTGCAGATCGGTCTGCGGGATTTCGCGAGCGCGCGCCGGACACTTTTGCGATTGATCCGATCGGCGGGCACAGACCGGATGCGGATCTACGCCGAGAACACGCTGACGCGGATGACCTCGCTCGAACTTCAGTTGGCGTCGCTGAAAGACAAGGTCGAACGCGACGTAGACGGCATCACCGACAAGCCGATGAGCGACGAGGAGATCGCCCGGCGGCGCGAGCGTGCGCTGAACGAATCGCTCAATCTCGCACTGCGAATTCCCGCGCCCGAGGAGACGCGGATACTCGGGAGCATCGAACGCGTCGAATGTTCCCCGGCATCGGTCATCGTTTTGGTGCTCAGCGAAGGTCGAACGTACAAACTCCGGAGCGCGGCGATCGACGGCATCTTCCTCACTTCCTATGTCGACAAACTGGTCAACGCGGAGTTTGGCTGCGGGGTGCCGAACCGAACGGCGGCGGCCGTCGTCACATTTCGACCCGCTGCCGGCGCGACGAATTCGGGCGAATTGGTGTCGATCGAGTTTGTTCCGTCGAGTTTTAGATTTTCAACGAAATAAGAATCAACATTTTGTGGGAAGCGGCCTGGCGCGAGACTGCTCGAAGAAAAACCGGAAACGCTTCGTGTGAGCTTCGTGTCCTTGGTGATTTAGCCGGGATTGTGCATTAGCTGTCCAATCGGGGGGCGCACGGCGTGCCGACAAAACACGGATAATTTAAGTCCCTTGGCATCGGTCACTTGAAAATTTGTTTCTTGAGAGAGAATCTTCAGGCAGCGCGTTTGTTTGCCCTAATTGAACCTAACGTCTGTCGAACGAATCGGCCGTGCCTGAAAGGCACGCAGGCAATAGCGTCGGGAGCATTCCGACGACTGCGCGAAAGACGAGGCCTTTCGTCCCTGAAAGGGACGCCGGAAGAAACGATTGATTCCTTTGTCCCTTTAAGGGACGGCCGATCATTAAAACCGAGTCGTCGGGATGCTCCCGACGCTATTATCTGAATCCCTTTCAGGGACAGATGGAAATGCTTAAGTCGTCGGATGCGTAAATAGGGTTTAAGTATTGCCGCGCACCTTTGAAAACTTCTGAAACCTCGAAGGCGTTTTCGCCGTCTTTGAAACTGTTCTGCAATTCCGAAACAATACGATCAAATTATGAGAAAAACGATTGTCGTCTTTTTGTTGTTGGTTGCCTTCGTCGTCCAAGGGTCTGCGCCGGTGTTTGCGCAGGAACGCGACGAGGTTTATGCGAAGATCCGCAAAGAGGGAATGGAAAACTCCCAGATAATGCGGACGCTTCAGGTTCTGACCGACGTCTATGGTCCGCGTCTGACGGGTTCCCCGAATCACAAGGCGGCCGCGAACTGGGCCGTCGCCGAGATGACCAAATGGGGATTCGAAAACGCCGCGCTCGAGCCTTGGGATTTCGGCCATCCGGGATGGGTGAACGAGCGGGCATCTGGTTTCGTAACGTCGCCGGTCCAGGATTCGCTTGTGTTCGAGGTTCTCGCGTGGACGCCGGGAACGAAGAAGGCGGTCCGGGGACCGGCGTTCCTGCTCAAGATTCCGACGAAACCGAACCCGAACAATCCGAATTTCCAGATCCCGCCGACGCAGGATGAGCTAAATGCCTATTTTGCGACCGTCAAATCGCAGATCAAGGGCAAGATGGTGTTCGTCGGCAAGCCGGCCGTGATCCCGGTCAATATCACGCCGGGCCCGAAACGGCTTGACGACGCGACGCTCAAGCAGCGCTTCGACCCGAACGCGCCGCTACAGCCGCCGCCGGTGTTTCCGCAACCGCCGACGCCGCAACCCGGGCAGCTTACCGGACAACAGGTGGCCGAACAGCTCGACCAATTCCTCGTCGACAACAAGGCCGCCGTCCGCATCAACGATGCCGGCCGCGAGCACGGCCAGATCCGCGCCTTCAACAACCGCAGCTTCGATGTTTCAAAGACGGTTCCGACGGTCGTAATGCGCAACGAGGACTACGGCCGCATCTGGCGAATCGCGGAAGGCGGGTCGCCGGTGGCCCTCGAGTTCGATATCCGAAACCGGGTTATTCCGGACGGAACGACTTCCTACAACACCGTCGGCGAGATCACCGGTTCGGACAGAAAAGACGAAGTCATTATGCTTGGCGGGCATCTTGATTCGTGGCACGCGGCGACGGGCGCGACCGACAACGCGATCGGTTGCGCAATTATGATGGAAGCGGCGCGAATTTTGAAGGCTTCCGGCGTCAAGCCGCGCCGAACGGTCCGCGTGGCGCTCTGGTCGGGCGAGGAACAGGGGCTTCTGGGTTCGCAGGCTTATGTGAAGAGGCACTTTGGATCGTTCGAGACGCCGCTCCCCGGATATGAGAAGTTTGGCGGCTATTTCAATATCGATTCGGGCACGGGCAAGGCACGCGGAATGTCGGTTTTCGGTCCGCCGGAAACGGCCGCGGTTCTGCGTGAGGCGCTTGCGTCTTTCTCCGATTACGGCTTTATGGGAGTGATGAATTCGCGCAGCCGTGGACTCGGAGGTTCGGATCACACGTCATTCAATCAAGCGGGACTTCCGGGAATCGGCGTGATGCAGGACCCGATCGAGTACGGGACGCATACGTGGCACACGAATCTCGACACGTACGAGCGGATCATCGAGGACGACGTCAAGAAGTCGGCGATCGTCATCGCCGCTGCGGTTTACGCGCTTGCGATGCGGGATGAGCTTCTGCCAAGGTTCAACTCGGCGGATATGCCGAAACCGCCGCCGACGCCAACGCCGAGCCCGAGTCCGAGCCCCAAGAAGTAGAAGTTTCGCTTCATGCCTCATTCTCGTGGAGCTGAGTTAAACAGAAATCGCGCCCGTCCGAAACACGACGGGCGCGATTGTCTTGGGTCTTCTTTCCTCAAGGTGACTCTTGCGGTTTATTCTGGATTACGGATCAGGGAACTTTGAAAAACCTGCTTGATTGAAGCGACAGGCCGTTCTTGACAGAACACGGATGGGGCGGGATGAAAACGATGATTTGAGACCAACTCGGCGCCATTACGGTCGAAAAGACAGATGATCTTATCCCGCCGATCCGTGTTCATCTGTGGTTACCGCCCCCGATTTCCTTCAAGCCGGTATTTCAAAGTTACCGATCAGCGAGTCTTGCCCGTGAATCTTCGCGAATCCGCGCCGATAGCCATTCCAAGGTCCTGCAAGCGAACCCGTTTTTTTGAATTTGGTCCGCCAGACGGGTATGAGCGCCGAGATATGGGTCTATTCGTAGCTCAGCGCCTCGACGGCGTCGAGTCGCGCCGCTTTGAGTGCCGGGTAGATGGCGCCGAGGACGCCGCCGAGCAGGCCGACGGCCATCGTGATCGAGATCACGACCGGGCTGATCTCGACTTCGAGCGTCGTGAAACGTGTCAGAACGAACCTCAACAGGACTGTCAGCAAAACTCCCGTGACGATGCCGCAAAAGCTCAGCAGCAGCGCCTCCTTGGCGATCGTTCCGGCGATCTTCGGGTTGCTCATCCCGAGCGACTTCATAATTCCGATCTGGCGCGTGCGTTCGGTGACGGTCGTGTACATCGTCAACAGGATAACGAGCGCGGAAATCACGGCGGCGACGCCGATGATCACGTTCAAGAACACGTTCAACGCCGGAATTCCTTGCATATAAAGCTCTTCGAGCTGCGATGTAAGCAGTATCTGATTCTCGGGAAACGCCTTTCCGAGTCGTTCGGCAACCTGCTCGGGCGCGACGCCGGGTTTGACCTTGACGAGAAACGCGGCGGCCTTTCCCTCGCTGCCGAGTTGAGTCTGCATTTGCGCCAAAGAAACCTTGACCCGCGCGCCCGCGGCCGGTTCATAGGTTCCGACGATCGTGAACGGCTTTTCCCATATCTCGATCTTGTCGCCGATCTTGTATTTTTTCTGTTTCTGAAATCCGGTGTCGATGACGGCTTCGTCGGCGCCGTCGGAGAACTTTCGTCCCTCGATAACGCGCAAACCCGCAACCGGAGCATATTCGTCGAAATTGACGCCGTCGATGAGACGGCTTCCGGTGGCGGAATCGGCCTTGACCGAGTTCTGCCCGATCGGAACGGCCGTTTGGACGCCGTCGACCTTTTCGATCTCGGATTTCAGCCCAACCGGAAGCCGGAGCGTTTCCGAGCCGCTCAGCCCGATCGAACCCGAACCTCGAAAAAAGATCTCCGCGCCGACATTCGCCTCGCGCGTCGCGCGCTCCCGCATCGTGCCGTTTGATAACCCGACCGTGAACACTATAAGCAAAACGCCGATCGCGATGCCGAGAACGCTGACAACCGTCCGCGCCGGCCGATGGAGCATATTTGAGAAAACGAGATTTTCCATTAGTTTTGAGTTCCGCCCTCTGGCAACCATCTTCTGGCTTTCGCCGCCGAAGGCCAAACTCTCACGATAGATAAATGATGGACAAAAAGCAAAGAACGAAGATCGCGCGGCCTTTGAAGGCGCAACCCCAAACTAATTCCCGGCGGGTTTCGTGTTGGTGTTTGACTGCGGCGTGGTCGCGGCTTGATTTTGAGATTCCGCGAGGAGTTCCTCGGGCGATTTCCACCCGGATTTCTTGAGAAGATCGATCGCGAAGCTGATCGGGACGGCCATATTCGCGGCAGTATTCTCCGTAAATATGCCGAAATTCACGCCGATCACCTTGCCTGTCTGTCCGAACACAGGCGCGCCGGAACCTCCCTCGGCCGTCTTTGCGTCGTGGACGATGCGCCGGGAATCGAGGTCGGTTATCGCGCCTTGGGTCAACAAGGGTGCGATCCGCAGGTTCTGCGCCAAAAAGTTGATGATGCACTGGCGAAGTCCGTTGCATCTGGCATTTATCCCGCGCGCTTCCGTGTCGTCAAACATCGCCAGCAAACGGTCCGGACCGCTCGGATAGCCCATCGAGACGACGGTTTTGCCGATCGTCATCGCATCCGGGCTGGCGTCCAACGGAAGCACGGGGATCTCAGTTGAAATCTTCGCCGGATCGATCGATGCGACCGCCAGATCCTGGCGTCCGCCAATTTGCCGTTCCACAAGCGGGAATGGTTGCTTATAATTCGGGAAATACACGAGCAACTTCTTTATCCGAGGTTTGCCGTTGCCGTCGCGCATCATCTGCTTGATCAGATCATCGTCCTCCCACGGCCGCAACACGTGCCGGTTCGTCAGGAGAAATCCTCCGCCGACGTGAAATCCGGTGCCGATAAAGTCGTATTCGATCGGCGTTCCGTTGCCTTCCGTCGTCAATCCGACCGGCCGATCGATCGGAACCTGATCTTCGGACGGTGCAGGTTCGTATGGGTTTGGCGAAACCGGTTGTACCTGCGGATAACGCAGAGTTTTGTTGTTTGCCTTGCTGACGAGTTCATACACGCCGACGATCAGGCAGACGCCGTTGCCGTATTCGACGCGCAGATTCGGTGCGAGCGAGACCGATTTGATGATCTCCTTGTTCGACTTGTCGATCTCGCCGATCTGATCTGAGGTCTGTCCGAGCCGTTCTTCGAGTTTGCGGATGAACTCGCTCTGCTGTTCGCTCTGTTCGCGATTCTTTTTGAGTTCACGGTTGACGGCGAATCCGAGATAGAAGATGCCCGAGACGAATCCGATGATCAGGACAAGCGCAACGAGCTTCGATGTAAAACTGATCTCGCGCGAAAGTTCGCGGACGAATTCCTTGAGAAAGACCTTGGCGTCATCGCGCTTCGGAGATCCGGCCGATTCGAGCGCGGCTTCCTCGATGAACTGCGCGACGTGCGAGTCGCGGCGCGTCGTGATAAGCGACGAACGCGTCGCGGGCGCGAAGAACGCGAATGCGATATCGGTGCCGTCGATCGAAATTCGGTCGCCGTCGCTGATCGCAACGTAGCGTCGCACCGTTTGACCTGAAGGATCGACGAAACGCAGTTCCGAATTGGCATTGATGATGCGATAGACGTTTTCCGTGAGTTCGAGCTCGAGCCACGTACCCTCGACGTTGACGTCCTTCGAGTGGATCTGGATGTCGTTGTGTTCGGACGAACCGATACTGATACGGTCGTCGGAGAAGAACTCCGTCCGCTTTTCGCTACCGACCGAAATGTGGATCACCAGGTTCGTTGCCATTGCCCGAAAATACTAATATACAACAATCAGTTTCCGAATTGATAGGAAAAACTATAAGCAAAATGGCTTTGGTACAAAGAATTCTTATGTCGCAGAACGGGGCCCGCGAACTGATTGAAAATGGAATTGAAACGCACCCGCTTGCGCGCATATCCAACGAACGATTAGCATTGGACTATGAGTGAGGTCAAGTTCATCGACGATCCCGAGAAGCTCGAGAAACTCGCTCCGGTGATCAACGCGCCGATCCGTCGGCACGTTTTCGTGTGCACCGGCAAATCCTGTTCGGCGGTCGGAAGCGCCGACGTCAAGCGGGCATTCGAGGAGCAACTTGAGTCGAAGGCGTTGCGTTACGGGAAGGAGTCGAAAGGGCGGAATCCGAACGGCGAGATCATCCTGACCGAATGCGGATCGGTCGGTTTTTGTTCGCTCGGCGCCGCCGTTTGTGTCTATCCGGAAGGCGTCTGGTACGGCCAGGTTCGAGAAGAAGACGTCGGCGAGATCATCGAGGAGCATCTCGTGAACGGAAGAATCGTCAAACGGCTCGCACTTATCGACGGGATCCGAAATTCCGACATTTGATCGCGAAGTTCCGAAGAAACAAATGGCAACGCCCGTGTGCGTTGCCATTTGTGTGATTTCTGATTTCGAACCAAGTCCGCAATCACAAATCCCGAATATCCCGAATCCCAAATTTTACGGAGTGACTTTGACGCCGAAATCGAAGAACTTCGACCCAACCGCCGTGCTCGCGTTCGAGTTTCCGGAATTCAGAAGGTAGAACGCATACTCGCCGTTCTTGAGATCGGTCTTCGGCGTTACCTTGAAGACACCGTTGCCGAGATCCTGGGCATCGAATTCGACGACATACTCGTCCGAAAGCCCGCCTTTCGCTCCGAAGGCGTTGGATTTGCCGATCGTGACCTCGCGATTGTCCTTCCGGATATTGAAACGGACCAACGCGAATTCGCTCGGATTTGCCGGAATTCCGCTCGCCGTATTCAAGCCACCGGTCTTGCTGTCGAGATAGAAATAGAAGACCGGTCGGACCGAGTTGAGCTGCATTTTTGCGGTTGTTCCCGGCAGATTCGTTTTGATCTTCACCTTGCCGATCCCGTACGTCATCGATGAAGTGAACATTCCGCCCGTTCGGTTCTGCTGAGATACCGTCGCAGACATTTGCGTCATCTTTCGGGAACCGTCCTTTTCTTCGTACATATAGAGTCCGAAGTCGTGGGGAGCGGTCGGATCGTTCGGATCGGTCGCCGCTGAACTCGTGTTCGCGTTGACGTTTGCCGTCGTCGAAGCGCCTGTTTTCGCCGCCAGCATCGCGCCGACGATATCATCCGAAACGCCGGCCTGTTTGAGCAGGATCAGTGCGTCGGTTGAAAGATCGAAATCCGATTTCGACCCCCGGATCTTGTCAACGATGATCGAATTGGAAAGACCGGCTTTTACAAGCGATACAACGTCGGCGTTCCTCATCACTTCCTGAGCCAGGACGTTGATGCCGCCGATGACGAGCATTGAGATCGCCAGCAGAACAATACGAAAAAACTTGGTTGGTTTCATTTCTATCTCCTAAATTTCAGATTTGATCGAGGATCGAGGGGAAAAAGACGAACAATCATCGATCCGCACTAAGTTCATAGCCGTTCCGGGCCCGGACAACGAGATTGGGACGGTAGACACGAACCTTAATGGCGTATCTTACACCAACTTCGCGGTTGCCGCTAGGGTAATATCCCAAACTGTAGACTCGGCGCAGTTCGTCGGCGACCGTCTTGAACGCCGAAGCCAGATTCGTCGTCGACGAGACCTTGAAGGTTCGTCCTCCGGTCCGATCGGCAATGTCTTCTACGAATTCATTCGCCGCCCGATAGTCCTCTTCGCGTTCTCCTTTGACCCGCGGTTTGATGACGGCATACGGCCGATCGTCCTCGTCGTACCGGATCTCAGCTTGATTTTGCCGCGTTTTCTGAACGTCTTCGTACGTGTCGTACTGGATCGGATAGAAGATGACCTCCGTTTCGGATATCGAACGCATAACCGATCTTGCGTCGAACGACTGGCTTGTCGTGTCGACGCCGTCCGACAAAAGCACGACCGCTTTGCGCCCCTTGATCGTTGAAAAATAATCCCTGAGCACACCGTCGATCGCTGAATAAAGACTCGTTCCCGAGCCTATCCGGGTTGCCTCGACGGCGAGTTTCAAAGCGTATCGATTGTTCGTCGGTTTGCAAAGGACGCGGACCTTCTCATCGAAGGCGACGATCATCACTTTGTCGTCGGGTTTCAGCTGGTTGATGAAGGAGAGCGCCGCGGACTGGATATCGGCGATCTTGAAAACGCTTGAGTAGCTCATATCGAGCAGGAGCGCGACCGTAAATGGCTGTTCTTCGGCGGCGAAGTACGCGATTTCCTGCTCGACGTTGTTTTCGAAGATCTTGAACTCGCCCTTCCGCAGATTCGTCAATGCGCGGCCCGAGCGGTCCGTGACCTGCGTCGGGACGATGATGAGGTCGGTTTCGACCCGAATCGTTTCGTCGTCATCGGTCTTTTTCTCCGTTTTTCGCGGTTTGTCCGATTCGCTCGTTTTGCGCTCGAGGGTCGGTACGCTTTCCGAATAGGTCTTGACGTTGCCGGACTGCGCGACGCAAACGGTCGTCAGGGCGGAAAAAAGCAACGCTGCGGTTATGTATCGATCCATCTTAGGTTTGACGGGACGATTATAAACGTTTGCGTCCGACGCGTGAAGAGAATTCAACCGATTAACGCCGTGTCGAGTTTTTTCGCGATCTCGCGCGCGAGATTTTCTGCGAGGCTGCCCCACGAAGTCGTCTCGCCGGCAGCGATCACAGCGCCGCTGCGGCGATCGTAAATGCGAAACGTGTAGCGATGCGTCAGCAGAGAAAGCGGCACAAAACCGATCTCGACATAGAAATCCGCCGATTCCTTGTAGCGGACGATCGAGAGATTCAGGCGTTTCCATTCCTTGCGTTTGAAAAGCTCCTTTTCGAGGGCCTGCCTTGACGGATGGATCGACGATTTCTCGATCGCGATTGTCCTGGCTTCGCCGTTCCGAGCGGTTGGAACCGTGTTCGGCCGGTCAGAATCTGAATAGCCGACGGATTCGGGCTTTGGCACGTTGACCGGCGTCTTGGGGGCCTTTTCCATCATCAAGGCGATGATCTCCGAATCGACGCCTGCGTTTTTGAGTTCGATCAGCGCGTTGACCGAAACATCGAACCTGTTTTCGGAACCGTTGATCTTCTTTGCGATGATCGATGTTCCGAGCCCGCTCTTTACCATTTCGACGACTTGCAGGTTGGTCAGGGTTTCCGTTTGCGCGAATACGCCGGTGGTTGCGAGAAGCAATAGCAGAATAAGGTTTTTCATAACATTACTTCTGATCGCCGGTGCCCTCGACCTTGACGCCGCTTCTGGTTTCAAGGGTCGGCAGAATCAGTTTGCGGTTCCGTTTGCTTAGCTTGAGAACCGCAAAATCCTTGTCGGTGCGGATCGTCAGCCAATGCCGGCGGTGTTTGGAGAAAGCCATCGGCAAGGCGACGAGCAGCAGCGGCGGAAATATGATCGACGCCGCTCCGAGCCCGAGCCCCGTCTTCCAACGCGGGTTCTTCGTATAGGAATACTCGGCGGCGCGTATCTCACTGTACTTAAACGATTTCGAGATCTTCTCGCGGCCGGACGATTCAATCAACAGCGCGTCTTCGAGGAATGTGACGGTGACCGACCTTTCATCGATGTTCTTGCCGTCCTGAACGAGAAGTTCGATCTTGTCAAACGTTTGCGCAGTTGCCGGAAGAACGCCGCTGATCGAGAAGATCAGCAAAAGGTTGACGAGCGTTTTCTTTAGTTTATCCACGATTCGACGATAACAGGTTTCGGTGCGTCGGATCGCGGGAGTTGTCGGAGTTTGTCGGGTGTCACAATCAGCGAAGCCGTGTGTTCTGATCTACAGACCCTGTTCGCGCTTCGCGCTCATTGCAAGCGGGGACACTTGTGCTCCAGTCGCTTTGCGCTCCAGTATTAAACGGACTATTCGTGCATCAATTCCTCGAACGCTTCGCGGACATTGAGGCGATGCACGGTCAATTTCTCGGAAAGGTCGGCGGCGGAGGCGAGTTTCATCCGCCGAGCGACGACCTCGAGCGCGTCGCGGTTGGCGGCGGGGAATTTCGTGGAACGCCCGATCGTCAGGCGGAGTTCGTGATCGAGCGCGGAAAGGAACTCGTAGCCGAACGACAAAGCCTCGAATTGGTCCGCGGAGAGCGAACCCCGTTCGTAAAGCTTGCGGAGCATAAACCCCGTCGAGCGGTTTTGCGGATCATCCGGCACATCATCCCGAAGCTGCAAAAAACGCATCGCAAAATAGATGTCGAGCATTCCGCCGGAACCGTACTTGATATCTATGTCGCGGTGCGTGCGCCCGGCCTTTTGAGACTCGAGCCGATCCCTGACCCGACGGGCCTCAAGGCGAAGTTCATCGCCATCGACGCCCCGGGCCCGTGCGAGGATGATCCGCCGAGCCTCGGACTCGATAATGCGGGCGAGTTCGAGATCGCCGCCGACGGCGCGCAGTTTGACGTATGCGAGCAGTTCCCAAACATCTGCACGGGTCTCGAAATAGTTCAGAAACGCACGCCGCCCGGTCGCCAACGCGCCGTTCTTTCCGTCGGGCCGAAGCCGCAGATCGACGCGGTACAGGCTGCCTTCGCGCGTCATCGCCGACAATGCGGTGACGAAGACCTCGACTGCTTTCCCGAAGAACGCGGCGCGCGTCAGTTCGGATTCGTCGAGAAATCCAAGCTCGGCCTCGTCGTCGTAAACGAGCACCAGATCGAGGTCCGAGCCGTAGTCCATCGCGTTTCCGCCGAGTTTTCCAAGTCCGAGAACGGCGAACGGGAATCGATCGATGCCGACGCCGAGTCGGTGCGTCAGTTCGTTTTGCGTGACAAAGAGCGCAGCGGCGATGCTGGCCTCGGCGAGTTCGCACTGAAGTCTTTTGGAGTCGGACTTCGTCAGCTGCCCAAAGACTTCCGCGACAGCGATCCCCAACAAAAACCTGGACTGAAGCCGGCGCAATGACGCGAGTCTTGACGCAAAGTTCATTTCATCCCGAACGATGGTTTGAAGTTCCAATTTGTAATCGCGCGCGGCAAATCCTTCAGCAGATATTTCGGCCAACACTTCGACAAGTTCGGGATTGGCGGTGATCGAACCCGCAAAATACGGCGAGATTTCGGCAAGATCACGCAAGACGGATAGCGTTCGTTCGTCTGGCTCGGCGCCCGATTTTTCGAGCGATGAAACGGCCGCGCCGTAAGCCGGATTGCTGGTTCTGATCGAACTGCCGGTCGTCGCCGATTCGCCCGGCGTTTCCGGTTCGGAGTCGATATCGACCAGAGCGCTCTCGTCGAAGATCCGGCAAAACGTCCGATAGACTGCGGCCGTTTGACGCGCAAGAGCCGCGTCGAATTTCGTCAGATCTTCGAAATGCATACGTTTTGCGACCGGAAACCGCCGTTCGGGGTCGTTCGGAACGAGATGCGTCTGAAGTCCGTGTTCCATCTGCAACCGATGCTCGAGGCGCCGCAGAAAAGAATAGGCGTCGGCAAGTTCCGTGTGCTCGGACTCGGTGATCAGGCCGCGGTCGGCAAGCCGCGAGAGCGAGATCAGCGTATGCGGTGCCTGCAACCATTCGTCGGCGCCGCCGTGAGCCAGTTGCAGCGCCTGGGCGATGAACTCGATCTCACGGATTCCGCCGTGTCCGAGCTTGACGTCAAACCCGTTCGCGGATTGCTTTTCGAGATTGATCCTTTCCTTTGACAGGCGGACGTTGCGGAGCGCTTCAATGACCGAACCGTCCTTTGAAAAGACACTCGGCCGGACCGTTTCGAAAAACCGCCGATATATCTCGGCGTCGCCCGCGCAAGCTCGCGAACGGATCAGAACCTGCCGTTCCCAAGGCTGCGCCGTCGTCAAATAGTATTGCGCCGCGTCGCCTCCGGGAATTGCCAGCCCACCGACCCTGCCGTGCGGCCGGAGCCGCATATCGACGCGGTACGCGGCGCCCTCGCCCGACTGTTGGCCAACGAGTTTGATAATGTGTTCCGATAGCTTTACGAAATACTCCCGATTCGTCACGGCACCGCGCGAACCGTTGCCGGACGTGTTTCCTTCCGACGAGTAAAGAAACAAAAGGTCGATATCGGAAGAGTAGTTAAGCTCGCGCGAGCCGAGCTTGCCGAGCGCGACGATGCAGAAAGTCGCTTCGGCCGAACGGCCCTTGTCGTCCGTTTCGAGCGGAGCGCCGAAGCGATTGTCCAGTTCCTGGCGTGCGATGCGCAGCGCGAATTCGAGTATCGCGTCGGCGAGATCCGAGATTTCTTCGGTGATCTCGGCAACGGTTTTGAGGCCTCGGATGTCGAGCAAATATATCCGAAGGAGTTCGCGTCGGCGGAACCGCGAAAGCAAGACGTGAGTTTCGAGCGTCGAGTTCGTCAGTGCAAAGCGCGCGAGCGATTCGATCAGGTCTTCTTTCCCGCGGGATCTCGACGAAACGCGCTGGCGTTCGAGCCACGAGAAATACGATTTATGTTGGAGCAGCGTGGTGGCGAGCAGAGGGCTGAAAGCGACGAGCGTCAAAACGTCGGAGAGAAGCCCATCATTGCGCCGCAATCGTTTTTCCTCGAGCGGGAACCGGGCCGAAAGATCGACAAGAAACCGCTCCGCGCTCTCCGCGTCCGGCAGGTTCCGCATAATGTTCCCGACCTGTTCGTCTTGCACGATGTTGAGTCTCTCGGTGTCCGAAATCGAGAATCGCTTCATTTGAAGCGTTTTGGCGTGATTCCGTACCTCTTGATTTTATAGCTCAAGATTCGTTCCGTCGAATCGAGCAGACGCGCGGCCTTGGCGACGTTCCCGCGGGCGGTTTTCAGAGCGTCCTGTATAAGATCGCTTTCGTACGCTTCGACAGCCGCGGCGAGGGAGAGTTCCGCGACAGTGTCGGAGATTTCGGCGGTCTGCAGCGTCGGCGGAAGGTGATGGCCGTGGATCACCTGTTCGTCGCAGACCAGGACCGCGCGTTCGATGACGTTCTCGAGTTCGCGGACGTTGCCCGGGAAATGATAGCTGGTAAGCATATCGATGGCAGGCGTTGATATGCGCTTGATCTCTTTGCCGTGTTCGCGCTCGTATTTGTCGAGGAAATGCTCGGCGAGCAGGAGGATGTCCGATTTTCGTTCACGCAACGGTGGAAGGAAGATCGTAAAGACATTGAGCCGGTAATAAAGATCCTCGCGAAACGTGCCGTTGGCGATCTCTTCCTCGAGATTCTGGTTCGTCGCCGTGATGAATCGCACGTTGATCTTGATAGTCTCTGTTCCGCCGAGCCTTTGGATCTCGCGCTCCTGAATGACGCGGAGCAGTTTCACTTGAGTCTGCGGCGGAAGATCTCCGATCTCGTCGAGGAAGATGGTTCCGCCGTCGGCCATTTCGAAGCGGCCTTTTTTCAGACGGTCGGCACCGGTAAAGGCGCCCTTCTCAAAGCCGAAAAGCTCGGATTCGATCAGTGTTTCGGGCAGCGCGGCGCAGTTTACCTTGATGAACGGGCGTTTCGAACGCAGCGAATTGTAGTGGATCGCGTGCGCGATCATTTCCTTTCCGGTCCCGCTCTCGCCGCGCAACAGGACCGTCGCGTTCGAACGCGCGACCTGCGAGACCTGGTCGTAGACCTGGCGCATCGCGCTTGAATTCCCGATGATCTGCGAGAAGTCATACTTTTCCTTGAGTTCCTGTCGAAGGTGCGAATTCTCGTCGGCAAGAAGTTGGCGTTCGGCCGAGACGGCGTACTCGATCTTGAATGCCTGCGAAACGAGCGCCGCGACGACAGCGATGAATGCCGGCAAGACTTGGGAATCGCCCGCCGGGATTTCCGAACAAAAGACGCCGAGCGGTCGGCCTTCAAGGATTATCGGCTCGACCGCAACTGTCGACGAGGTAGCCGACTGCAGAAAACGAAGCGAAGGGTCAGTCGCGGGATCGGCCACGGAACGTCGCTTGCCGCTCAGGAACACGTCTTGGAGCGCGCTCTTGCGTGCCGAGGTTTCGACGCGGCGGAATTCATCGATTCCCAAGCCGTTGGCCGCGACCATCGACAGCTTTTCCGCTTCGGTCTGGTATACGAGGACGCAGCTCCGCCGAATCCCGGCCCGCTCGGACAGGATCTCGAGAACCGCCGAGAAGGCGGATTTTGGAGTTTGCGAATCATTCAGTTTGAGAATGATGCGCTCGATCGTTTCGAGTTGATTCGGCGACATTGACTTTGAAATCCTACGAAATTGTCGGAAGTCGACAAGCGTTGTTTTCGACTTTAGCAGGGTAATCGGGAAATATTCAAATGCCTGATCCAAATCAGACAAAAATGTCGGATGATTGTTCAATATTCGACAATATTGTAATAAAAGTGGTCGCGCTGAAATCCGACGATCGCACGGAATGGGTTTCAAGTCCTTATCCGAAAAGCGCTTGCGGGCTTTCATCCGCTGTGGAACGGCGATTGCCGACGTGTTCTTGCGGAATCACCCGAGCCCGAAACAATGAAAAAGTTGAACATTTCAAAATCGTTCCAAACGGCCGCATTCGTTTTGGCCACCGCCGTCTGCGTCAAAGCCGAAGATCTCGCTGAACGGATCGCGCAGCTCGAGGCCGGTTCGGCTCGCGCTCAAATGAGCGCCGATAACGCCTGGGTTCTCCTTTGCTCGGCGCTCGTCCTGCTGATGACCGTTCCGGGGCTGGCGCTCTTTTACGGCGGCCTCGTACGGCAAAAGAACGTGCTCTCAACGATGCTCAAAAGCCTTATCTCGATCGGCATCGTAACGCTTTTATGGGCGTTCGTCGGGTACAGCCTGGTTTTCTCAGAAGGAAACGCTTTCATCGGCAGTTTCGACTTCGCGTTTCTGCGCGGCGTCGGCGGGAGTCCGAATACCGACTATTCCGCGACCCTTCCGCAGCAAACGTTTATGATCTTCCAACTGATGTTCGCGATCATCACGCCGGCGCTGATCACGGGCGCGTTCGCCGAGCGCATCCGGTTCGCGGCGAAACTCGCGTTCACCGTGCTTTGGACCCTTTTCGTTTACTTTCCCCTCGCCCATATGGTCTGGGGAAAAGGCGGTTTCCTGAACGCCGCGCTCGGCGGCTCGATTCCGGCGCTCGATTTCGCCGGCGGAACGGTCGTCCATATTTCATCCGGCGTTTCGGCGCTTGTCTGCGCGATCTGGCTCGGCAAACGGCTCGACTACAACAACGAACCGACAACGCCTCACAATACCGTCTTCAGCCTGATCGGCGCCGGACTGTTGTGGTTTGGCTGGTTCGGATTCAATGCCGGCAGCGCGCTTTCAGCCAACGCGCTGGCGACGAACGCGTTCGTCACGACCCACTTTTCGGCTGCGACGGCGATGCTCGCCTGGACCATCATCGAGTGGCTGACGCACGGAAAACCGACGACCCTCGGAGCGATCTCGGGTGCCGTCGCCGGGCTTGTCTGTATCACGCCCGCCGCCGGATTCGTCACGCCGATCGCGGCGATCGGTTTCGGATTCGTCGCTGGCGTCACTTGCTTCTATATGGTATCTGAGGTCAAGCGCCGGTTCGGTTATGACGACACGCTCGACGTCTTCGGCATTCACGGTATCGGCGGAATTCTCGGCGCGCTTTTGACCGGCGTCTTTGCGACGTCCGCCGTAAATCCGATCTTCGCCGATGCGTCGGGAAACGCGCTTCCGGTCGGAATGCTCGAGGGAAATTGGATGCAGGTCTTCAATCAGCTTGCCGGCGCGGGGTTGACGATCGTCCTCGCGGTCGCGGGTTCGGTCGTGATCTTGAAGTTGGTCGATCTGTTTATCGGCTTGCGGGTCAGCGAAAGTGACGAAGCCGCCGGGCTCGACGTGACTCAGCACGGTGAAACGGCGTATGTTTTTGAAGGGGAATCAATTCACGCATCGAACGAACCGGCGACAGCACCGAGTCTGACGCCGGCGTTCGAGACCAAGTAAAGTTCTTAAAACATTTGGGGTTCGCATCCTATCACGCAACTTGGGGAAGATTGTCGGGATGCGAACCCCGAATTTATTTGCGATTTGCGATTTGCGATTTGCGATTTGGGGGACTAAAACGAGATTCCGGATTCCGGATTCCAGATTCCAGATTCCAGATTCCAGATTCCAGATATTCCAAATTCTAGATTCCAGATTCCAGATGCGGGAGCTTTGAAATACCGGCTTGAAGGAAATCGGCGGCGTTTAACCACAGATGAACACGGATTTGCTGGATGGAGCGGATTTGTTTCAATCGATAGAGAAACGCTTGTTTCGAAGTATCCTCTTGCATCCGATCTATCTGTGTCCATCTGTGTTAGGAACGGCGCCGGGACCGCCGTTATGTAGGTTTTTCAAAGCTCCAGATTCCCGATTCCAGATTCAAAATCCTAAGTATTCAAGATTCCGAGAGCCTGTCGGAAAAGCCGTTTGAGAACTGAATTTGCCTCTTTAAGCGTGCGGAGCACGCGATCTTGCGATAGCACCACGTGAAGCGGAGCGGAACGCGGTGGCTGGGCGCGCCAACCTCGACAGCGTGTGTAGCACGCGTAACTCTCGTGTGTGCAACAGTTCCGCGTTTTACATACGTTCGCTGGAGTCGTCGGTGGTGACACCTGGGTTCCGCTCCGCTTCACGTGGTGCTATCGTAACTGCGTGTGCTCTGCACACTGAATCGTTTTTTCGACAGGTTCCCGGAGATCGAAAAATCGAAAATCGAAAATCGAAGATCTCAAATGACCAATCCGATGTCACACAGATTCGAGTTTCAGGTTCCGCCAGAACACCGCAAGCAACGCCTCGACGAGTTTCTGTTTGCGCAGTTTCCGCATCTGAGCCGGATGTATCTTCGCGATCTCGTTCGCGACGGCAAATGCGACGTCAACGGGACGCACGAAAACCGCGGCTACAGACTTCGAACCGGCGACTTTGTCGAAATCGACGTCGACCGCGCGCGGCAACCTTCAATGCAGCCCGAAGACCTTTCGTTGGACGTCGTCTTTGAAGACGCAGACCTGCTTGTCGTCAACAAGCCTTCGGGAATGCTCATTCACCCGACCGTCCGCGTCCGATCGGGAACTTTGCTCAACGCCGTTGCGCATCATTTGAACGCCGACGGCCCGGAGTTTTTCCGCCGTGCCGGACTCGTTCACCGGCTCGACAAGGATACTTCCGGAATCGTGGTCCTGGCCAAAAACATTCGTGCGCATCGCATTCTGGCCCGGCATTTCCAGCGTAAACTTGTTGAAAAGAAATACCTTGCCGTCGTCGTCGGCGAACTGACCGTCGAGCAGGGAACGATCGAGGCGCCGATCGGACGGTTCGCGGAAGAACGTCTTTGGGCGGTCAAGGAAGACGGCAAACCGTCGACCTCGAAGTTTCGGGTCGTCGAATTCAAGAATGGCCGGTCTCTGCTCGAACTCGAACCCGTCACGGGTCGCACAAACCAATTGCGGATTCACCTCGCGCACATCGGCCATCCGATCGTCGGCGATACAAGATACGGCGGACAGCCGTTTTCGCGGCTCTGCCTCCACGCCTTCAGACTCTCGATCAATCATCCTTCGAGCGGTGAACTTCTGAGTTTCGAGGCCGCCGCGCCGGTTGAAATGGAGTTTTCGGCGAACTCAATTTAGAATTGAAGGACGGAGCGACACATATGAAAACCGAAGCCGTGTACAAGAAGATCAGAAAACTCATAAACGAACGCGAACTTGACGATGCGAACCTCGACGAAGCGTTCGATTTGCTCAATGAGATCGTCGAAAAGGACCCGAACTGCGCCTGGGCGTACGGGCTGTTGGCGGAGATCTTTTACTGGTTCGGCGAAACATCCGAACCGGAAGACAAGTTGGTCAACTACGAGGAAGGCGTAAGCCTCGGTGAAAAGGGTGTCGCGGCCGACCCGAACTCGCTTGAGGCCAACTTCTGGCTCGCGGTCAACTACGGGTCGTTTGGTCAGGAAAAGGGAATTATGAAGAGCCTCGCATTGATCAACCCGATGAAGGAATGCGTCGAACGCGCGATGAAGGTCGACGAAAGTTACTTTTACGGCGGCCCTTGGCGGGTTCTCGGCCGGCTCTATCACAAAGCGCCGGGATTTCCGTTTTCGATCGGCAACAGCAAAAAGGCGATGGATTGCCTTCAGAAGGCGCTTGAGTTCGGCCCGAATTTCTATCTCAATCACCTTTTCATCGCCGAACTTTGCATTTCGAACGGCGACCGCGCCAAGGCGCGCGAGCATCTGGAGTGGATCATCAACGCGCCGCTCTCGCCGAATCACGAGACTGAAGACGGGATCACGAAACGCGACGCCGAAGCTCTTCTGGCGAAGTTGTAGATCCGTTGTTCATCGGGCGGGCGAAATTTGTTTCGCCACGAACTGCACGAACATCACGAATTCATCTGGGAGTCCTTCTTGCTTTCAGTTCAAATACCCCGGGCCGCGGAGCGCTTTGCCGGGCATCTTGCCGGTCAACTTCGTGCCGTCGAAAACGATTTCGCCGTTGACGATCACCGTTTGAAATCCTTCGGCGTACTGGTGCGGATTTTCGAACGTCGCCTTATCCGCGACCGTGTTCTCGTCGAAGATAACGATGTCCGCAGCGAAGCCCTCGCGGATCAGGCCGCGGTCGCGTAGGTTGAACGTCTGCGCCGGGAGTGAGGTCATTTTGCGGATAGCGTCCTCAAGCGTGATGATCTTGAGTTCCCGCACATAGCGTCCAAGAACGCGGGCGTTGTTGCCGTATCCGCGCGGATGCGGGACGCCGGCGCCGAAACGGGCCACTCCGCTGTCCGAAGCGATCATCGTAAACGGCTGTCGCATAATGTTTTGCACGTCATCCTCGTTCATCACGTGGTAGACCATCTGAGCGCCGCCTTTGTCGTACATTTCGAGGAACTGATCGATCTGGGCGTCGAGTTTCTTTTTTCCCCGAACCAATTTCGTGATCTCGGCGATGTTCTTGCCGTTGAACTCCGGATTTGCGCGATAGCTTGCGACATAGGCAAAGCTGTAGTCCTTGAAGTTCTTCCTCTTCAGTTCATCTTTCATTTCCCGCACTACTTTTTTACGCGTTTCCGGATCGGCAAGCCGTTTCCGGCCCTCTTCGCGTCCGCCCGCGATCGCCCAACTCGGGATTCGCGCGTCGAGCGACGTCGACGACGCAGTATATGCGTACTGATCGACGGTCACCGTCAGCCCGCGTTTTCGGGCCGCTTCGACAAGCCCGATCGTCGTCGGCGTCTGCCCCCAGAGAGCCTTGCTTGAGATCTTGAAATGCGAAATGTCGACCGGCATATTCGCCTGTTCGCCGATGTTGATCGCTTCTTCGATCGCCTCGACGACCTTTGTGCCTTCGTCGCGAATATGGGACGCGTAAACCCCTCCGAACTTTGCCGCCGACTTCGCCAGTCCGACGACCTCTTCGGTCTTTGAAAATGTCCCCGGAACATAGATCAGACCGGTCGAGAGTCCGAGTGCGCCGTCGCGCATCCCTTTCTCGACGAGTTCGTTCATCGACGTTTGTTCTTCGGGTGACGGATCACGATTGTCGAGTCCCATCACCTTCGACCGAACCGAGCCGTGCGCGATGAGTGTCGAAATGTTCAAGGCGAGAGGTTTTGATTCAACGCGTCCGAGAAATTCCTTGATGTCGGTCGCCGAACCGCCACAATTGCCGGTGACGAGTGTCGTCACGCCCATTCGTACAAAATTTTCGGCCGCTGGATTCGAAAAAACATCCTCGACGTGCGTGTGAACGTCGATGAATCCCGGCGCGACGATCCTGCCGGCCGCATCGATCGTCGCCTTCGCTCCGGATGCTTCGACACGCCCGATCTTGACGATCTTTCCATCGCGAATCGCGACCGACCCGCGAAACCAGGGGTTGCCCGTGCCGTCGACGATGCGCGCATTCGTGATCACCAGGTCGTAGGTCCCGGAAGTGTCGGGAACGCTCGCAGTTGTCGAAAGAAGGATGCAAAGAATCAGGATGCCCGAAAAAACTAGTCTCATAGCACAACTAAAATGCCCAGAAACCGACGGTTTGTCAACATTTTCGATTTTCGTCCGCCGGATCCGAATGCCACGCCGGCGGCATTTCGAATCTCACCGGTATCTGGAATGAACCGCGAAATCAGCCTACACCCAAGTGTCGAGCGCATGGCGCGGATCGGCGCGAGTTTGGGTTCTGGATTTGTGATTTTGGATTTGAATGCACCGTGCGCATCGATCGGTCCGTAAACAATCGCAAATCGCAAATCGCAAATGGAGAACCCACCGAACCGCCCGGCAATCCGAAATCCGAAATCCAAAATCCAAAATCGGCTAGTCAGCCCGGAGCGGCGCGACGTATCGATCCCAGAAGTCCGACGCGGCCGAGCGGAATTCGCGCGGCGCGGAATTGAACGCGTCATCGAAATTCTTCTCGCCGCGTTCCCGATAATCAGGCACCTCAACCGAATTCGTCCCGCGCACGGCGAGTTTCTTTTCGCCACTGTGCATCATCAGTTTGTAAGGGATCGGCGAAACGTCGCAGCCGCCGGCGATGTTGTAGACGAACATATTCTCGGCGACGCCGTCGCCATCGATGTCGCGGACGTCGATCGGCGATGTCAGGCCTTTTCCGTTGTCGCAGTAGTTCTCGGCGTTATCCTGTATCTTCCAAAGAAGCCGCGTCGAACCATCTTTGACGGCATAGAGATAGCCGTAAATGAAATGAATCGAATCGTCCTGACCGCGGACCTGTTTTCGTTCGGTAACGAGGAGAGTGTTCTCACCGTTCGAGTCGATCCAACGCGCGCCGTCCGTGATCCGGCCTTCATACGCAAAATCGCCGGGCACTGAACCGGAAGAGAAATCCAGTTTCTTGTATTTTGCCGGCGTGCTCTCGGCCGTCGTTCCGGCAATCGGAGAATCCTTCGATGCCTCGGCGTCGGCCGCACGTCCCGCTTGCGTCTCGTCAGCGGGCGTCTCGGCCGAACTTTTTCGACCGCTCGTCCTGCAGCCCGAACCAATGAAAACAAGAAACAACAAAAAAATAGCCGCAAATCTCATAATTGTTCCCCCTATTCCTGCTTTTGAAAGCAAAGCGGATATCAATTAATGCCTCTGCAACTATTCTAACGGCACTTTCCAGCGAAGTTTCACCCGCGCAAAATTAGTTCCGCCGACACCGCAAACAACCTGCGCTGATTACTTTGATTTGCACGGTTTGCCCGGGGCCGCGTCGGCGAGTTTGCGTGCCTCTTCGTTTTGTTCAGACGACGGTCGGACGACGTCTGTGATGCAAGATTTCTCAGCGCCGATCTTCGCAACGACGAGATATGAGGTCGTTTCAGTCTGATCTTTTTTGTCGCTCGCAATGAATCTGACGATCATCGCGAACGGAACGGGCTTGCCGTCCTTCTTCTCGACGCGCCATTCGGCCTTTTCACCGAATTCCGAAAAGGCGTTCGAGACGTTCGCCTGGAAATCAAGTTCCGACTTCTTGCCGCCCGGCGGGACAACGTTCATCGACTGGCGAATATCGTCCTCGTAAACCTCGAGTTTGTAGCCGCCGACGCCGTCGCACATCTGAATGATCCAGCCTTCGGCCTCGTTCTGCGAGGTCGTTTTGCATTTCTTCGCGGCGATATCCGTGTAGATCGACTCAAATCGATCCGACGAAACTTTGGTGTTGTCGGCGTTTGCGGCGGCGGGTGCCGGGCTTGTGCCTGAATCACTCCTGGCGGCGGCGGAATTCGAATTCGCCTCGCCCGCCGTATTTGCGGTGGTATTTGAAACTCTCGAACAACCGGACACGCCGATGATTACCGGAATGATCGCCAGCAGTATAAGCGATTTGAATTTTTTCATAGGTTTTGTCGTCAATCGACGATCGCGTCGGATTATTTGCCCAAGCCGAACGCGTAACCGAACGAGATCACGAGATTCCCGGTCTTGCTGTTCCCGTTGAGCACCGTGTCTTTCTGGATCGACACCAGGCCGTACGAAACGCACGCGTCGAAAACGAAATAGTTCTTCTTGTGCGGGATCTCGAATCCGCCGCCGCCCGTCAATCCGAAATTATGTTTGTTGAGTTCGTCCTTGATGTCGGTCGTCGCGTCGAACGGGATCGCCGGAAACGGAGTGCCGACCGGCGGAAGCAGCAACGGAACGCGCCCGTCGCGATCGAGGAAGAGCGTGCTGTTGCCGTTGGTCACGGTTTCAGCCTTGACCAGCAACCCGTAATAAGCACCGCCGTTTACGAACAATCGCGGTTTTGTCTTCGGGCCGAATTTGTATTTTGCCAAAACCGGAACTTCGAGATAGGTCAGTTTCGCGGTGTTGTTGAAATTGGCGTAATAATAATTTCCGGCCGGAAGCGCCGGAAGTCCCGGTATCGGCTGCGTCACGGGCTGAATCCCGTTGCGTTTTCCGCCCTGGCCGGCGTAGTTGACCTCGAACTGGAGCGAGGTCCGTTTGGCGACGCCGAATTCGAAAAATGCCCCGAAATTCGGCGCGACCCGCGATTTGTAATCGCGGCTGAGTTCGTTGTCGTCGCTGCTGCTGAGCTGCGGAATGCTGACTCCGCCTTTGAACCCGATGTAATTTTCCTTGTCGTCCTGTGCGAAGATCGTTGCTGCAAAAGCAAGAATGGCGATCAACCCGGTCAGGGTCCGATGTCGATTGCGTGTCATAAACAATTTCTCCTGTTTTGATTCTTGGAATTGAACGGTTCGATTGTAACGGCGAAGCGTCGAACTTCCAACTACCCGCCGCGCCGGTAAACGATTTTTCCGCCGACGATGGTGGCGACCGCCGCGCCGTGAAAACTGCGTCCGTCGTAAGGTGAATTCTTCGATTTCGAACGCGATTCGGCGTTGCGGTAGACCCAATCGAGCGTCGGGTCGAGCAGTGTCAGATCGGCGTGCGATCCGACTTTCAGCGTTCCGCGTTCGCGAAGGTGGAAAACGCGCGCCGGATTCGTCGAAAACAGCTCGACCAACCGCACGAGATCGATCAAACCTTTGTGAACAAGCTCGGAAAACGCGAGCCCGACGGCGGTTTCGAGTCCCGTGATGCCGAACGGTGCGCGGTCGTATTCAAGCGCTTTTTCATCGGCGTGGTGCGGGGCGTGATCGGTCGCGATGGCGTCGATCGTGCCGTCCTTGATCGCTTCAAGGATCGCCGCGACGTGTTCTTCGCTGCGCAACGGCGGCGCCATTTTGGTATTCGTGTCGTAACCTTCGACGGCGGCATCCGTAAGCGTGAAATGGTGCGGCGCGACCTCGCACGTCGCGTGAATGCCCTCCGCCTTCGCTCGGCGGACGATCTCGATCGAGCCTTTTGTCGAAATATGAGCGACGTGGATGTGCGCGCCGGTTTCCCGGGCGAGATAGATGTCGCGCACGGCGTCGAGGTCCTCGGCAAGCGCCGGCATTCCCTTGAGTCCGAGCAGCAGGGAAACGCGGCCCTCGTGCATAACCCCGCCCGATGACAGCGATTTGTCCTCGCAGTGATCGACCACCGGAAGATCGAAATCCTTGGCATATTCCATCGCGCGGCGCATCATTCCGGCGTTCGGCACGGGACGGCCATCGTCGGATACCGCGACCGCGCCGGCGGCCTTCATTTCGCCCATCTCGGCGAGCTGCGCGCCATTTGATTCCTTGGTGATCGCGCCGACCGGGAAGACGTTCGCGAGCCCGGCGCGTTCGGCCTGCTCGATCATATAACGCGTGATCGCGGCGTTGTCGTTGATCGGATTCGTGTTCGGCATCGGGCAGACGCTGGTAAATCCGCCGGCGACCGCCGCCGCGCAGCCCGAAGCGATCGTCTCCTTGTGCTCCTGACCAGGCTCACGCAGGTGAACGTGCAGATCGATGAATCCCGGCGCGACGACGAGCCCGCTGGCGTCGAACACTTCCGCGTCCGCCGGCGGCTGTTCGCCCCGTCCGATCCAGGCCGCGACGCGTCCGCCCTCGATAAGGACGTCCATTCCGCTGTTCTGATTTTGTGCCGGGTCAATAAGATGACCGTTTTTGATAAGAAGTTTCATTCAGAAATCAAAAGTAAAAATGAAAAGTCGAGATTCGAGATTCCAATAATTCCAAATTCCAGGTTCCGGATTTTCCAATCGCAAATCACCGCGTGAAAATCCAAAATCCAAAATCCAAAATCCAAAATCCGAAATCCAAAATCCGAAATCGCAAATCGCAAATCGCAAATCATCCTCCGCCCGTCGCCAGATACAGCACCGCCATTCTCACTGCGACACCGTACTTCACCTGATCGAGAATCAGAGACCGCGAACTGTCGGCGACTTCCGAAGCGATCTCGATGCCGCGGTTCATCGGGCCCGGATGAAGGACGATCGCGTCCTTGCGCGCGAGATCGAGTCGTTCGTTGGTCAATCCGTAATGTATCGAATACTCGCGCAGCGTCGGAAAATACGCCGAGTCCTGACGCTCGCGCTGGATTCGAAGGATCATCACCACATCGGCGCCACGGATCGCGTCCTCGACGTGAGGGCAGACCGTCAGATCCTTTTCCACCAGATGCTCAAAGTCCCTCGGCACCAGGGTCTTCGGGCCGGCGACGCGAACGCGCGCGCCGAGTTTCGTGAGCAAGTGTATGTTCGAACGCGCGACGCGGCTGTGCAGGATGTCGCCGAGGATCGCCACCTCGAGCCCCTCGATCGTCCCCTTGTGCTCGCGGATCGTCATCGCGTCGAGCAGCGCCTGCGTCGGATGTTCGTTCGCGCCGTCGCCGGCATTGACGATCGCCGCTCTTGAGACCTTGGCGAGCTGATGCGGGACGCCTGCGCTGCCGTGACGGACGACGATGCAGTCCGGCTGCATCGCGTCGAGATTAAGCGCCGTGTCGACCAGCGTTTCGCCTTTGGTAACGCTCGATGACGAAACAGAGATGTTGACAGCGTCGGCTGAAAGCCGCTTCGCCGCGAGTTCGAACGAGGTCCGCGTCCGCGTCGAATTCTCGAAGAACAGATTGATCACGGTCTTGCCGCGCAGGGTCGGAACCTTCTTGATCTCGCGCTGGTTGATCTCGCGGAAGTTTTCGGCGGTGTTCAAAATACCGGTGATTTCCGCGGCCGAAAGATCGCGGATGCCGAGAAGATCACGTCGTCGAAAAGGCTTTTCCATAATTCGGAATTGAGATTGGGGATTGCGGATTTGGTCGGACACGTCGGCTTGAAGACAAATCCGAAATCCCAATTCCCAATTCCCAAATAAAAAAAAGCAAGGCGTCTAAAATCCTTGCTTTCAAATAACTTACGCCGGTTTCTCGTAGATCCAAACGGATTCTTCATCGTCATACTCTTTGAGCATTACCTTGATGATCTCGGTCCGTTTTGTCGGCACCGTTTTACCGATGTAGTCGGCCTGAATCGGCAATTCGCGATGTTCCTTGCCGCGGTCGATAAGCACGGCAAGCTGGACGCGATTCGGTCGGCCGAAATCCATCAGCTGATCGAGGGCCGCGCGGATCGTTCGTCCGGTATAAAGAACGTCGTCCACGAGAATGATGTTCTTGCCTTCGATGTCGTGCGTCAGTTCGGTCCGGTTGACTATCGGATTCGCGCCGACGGTCGAAAGATCGTCGCGATACAACGTGATGTCGATGATCCCGAAGTGCGGCGTTTCGTTTTCAAGTTCGGCGATCTTCTCGACGATCCGCTGGGCCAACGGAACGCCGCGGCGACGAATTCCGACGATATAAAGATCACGCGCGCCGTGGTTGTCCTCGACGATCTCCGAAGCAAGCCGCGACAGGGCCCGCGTCATCCGTGAAGAATCCATGATCTTCGATTTTTCAATTAATCCGTATTGGTCTGCCATAGCGTTCAGCCGAAATCGTATCACCGCTAAGTTTCGACTTTCAAGTACCGTTCCGACTGTTTTCGTCCGCGCCCGAAAGAAAGAGCAAAATCGCCGATGCTGCGCGCGCCGACGCACCGCCGTGCCCGAGTTTTTCGGTCGCTTCGGCGAGGCGGCGCCGGAACGAGGCGTTGACCTCCGGATCGAGGAGCCGGAACAATTCCGTACCGAGGGAATCCGTTGTGAGATCGTCCTGTAAAAGCTCGGTCGCGATCCGTTCATCCGCGATGAGGTTGATCAATCCGAAGTGCTCGACCGAGATCATCGGCCGAAAGATCCGGTAATTGAGCGGCGAGGTCTTGTAAACGATCGCCAGCGGCGTGCCGATGACGGCGGTTTCAAGTGTCGCCGTTCCGCTCGTGACCGCCGCGGCGTCGGAGGCGTTGAGCGCGTCGAACGTCTCGCCGTGCGCGGTAACGATGCTGAGCGCATCGCGGACAACACCGCTTTTTGAAAAGGCCGCGGCGACTTCGGTCTCGCGCCTGAGATTGGCGAGCGCGATCACGAACTGAAGCGCCGGTTCACGGTCGGTCATATCTTCGGCCGTCTGGAGCATCAGCGGAAGGATCCGTGCGATCTCCTTGTGGCGGCTTCCCGGCAGAAGAGCGATGACGGGCCGCTTCGGATTGAGTCCGTATTTTGAGCAAAACTCTTCACGAGTCGATCTGGCCGCAACTTCGCTTATGGTCGGATTCCCGACATATTCGACCTTCGAAAACCCGTTTTTCAGATACCAGTCTTTTTCAAACGGAAGTATCGTCAGCAGCAGATCGACGTATTTTTTTATCGCACCGATCCGATATTGGCGCCACGCCCAGATCTGCGGCGATATATAGTAAATGACCTTGATGCCGCGGCGTTTGAGGGATCGCGCGAGTTTCAGGTTGAACTCCGGAAAATCGACCAGTATCACGGCGTCGGCGCGGCGACTGACGGCGGCATCGCGGAGTTTCCGAAACGCGCGCCAGAACATCGGCAGGACCTTCCCGATCTCGAGCAGTCCGACGACCGAAAGTTCGTCCGCGTTGACGATCTCTTCAACGCCTTCGGCCCGCAAATGATGGCTTGCCGCGCCGAAAAACTCGAAATCGATCCCGGTTTGCGCCCGCAGTTCACGGACGAGTTTCGCGGCGTGTGCATCGCCGGACGCTTCGCCCGCGACAATCATTATTTTTCGGCTTTTTGGTGCGTCCACGTTGGTCCGGATGGTTCCGGGTCGAATAAATCGTTGCTGCAGGTCAACCCGTTACGTCATTTATTGCATCAAAGGCTATGTTTTTCAAACGCGTCGGAACTTTAATCCGGTACTTGCTTGCAGAACCCAGGTTTTACCTTTAAAATGCAATGTTTTGCGATTGATGCGAGCGGAACGTTTGGGAGTCTTTATACGCCCTCGTAAAAATCTGATTTTCGGAGGACTTTGTGAAGTTTCACATTTTCGTAATTTTAGTCATTATTGCACTTTTTTCGGCGCCGGCCGAGGCACAGGTCGATTCTGTTATCGGACAGGTAACGAATTCGTTCAGTGACTCCTTTGCGGGTGGCATCAGCGGGGACGGCCGCCTTATTGTTTTTGAATCGAGCGGCGACATCGCCACTGAAAATCCTCGGAACTCCGACGGCAATCGCGAGATCTTCATCTTCGACTACGCTCAGCGACGCATTTTCCAGATCACCGACACCAAAAGTCTTTTGAACGATCCGACCAAGGCTCCGACGTTTGACAACATCAAGGTCGACATCGTGAATACGCGTCCTGTGATGAGCGTTGACGGGCGTTGGATCGCATTCGGTTCGAACGCGACGACTTCGACGCCGCTCGCGCCCAATTCGACAAATCCCGGTTCGTTTGACGGCAACTCGTTTACGACCGGAACCGGAACGAATCCGCTGACCGCGGACGGGAATACCGAGGTTTGGTTCTATGCCGTACCGGCGGTCGCCGCCGCGGACCTCTCTTCGGGAGTCGAGATTCCGTTGACGGATTTGACGGGCGGCGCTTTCACCCGCGTCACGAATTCGCTTCCGAGCCGGTTGCCGACACCGGGCAGTCCCTCGACGCAGTCGACGATCGCCGACGACAATCGTGACGTCAGCATCAACGATGACGGCACCTATATCGCGTTTACGTCAAGCCGCGATCTCGTCACCGGCGGGAACGCGCCGTCGGCCGACAACGACGAGATCTTCGTCTACGCCCGTTTGATCACGACCTTAAAGCAGATCACCCAAACTCCGCGCGGAACGATCGGAAACCCGATCTACAATGGCTTTTCATCGATATCGGGAAACGGCCTGCGGATCGCGTTTATGAGCAACGCCGTCAATCCGATCATCGGAATGACCGGCGGTTCGAACGCCGACAGCAACGAAGAGATCTACTTTGCGGACATCGATGCCAGCGGTTCGCCGACGGGCCAGAAGAAACAGGTAACGACAACGGCCCGCACGAATCCTGGTGACGTTGTCAATGTTTTCAGTTTTGGAAAACGCCTGAGCCGGGACGGCCGCTACCTCGCGTTCGATTCGTTCGCGGATCTCGCCAACGAGCACTCCGGAACGAATCAGGCCGGATTTGCGACGTTCATTTACGATTTCAATCCGCCGGTCACGATGCCTCCGAATCCGAACCCGCTGATCAAACGCATTTGCGCGCGAAGCGATGCGGACAGTGCGGCATCCGGCGGCGATGTGCAGCGTTATCCGTCGTTCACCGATTACGACCTCGGCGGCACTCCGCAGACGCTTGTAATGGAAACGCGAATGAACATCAAGGCCGATGGAACAATTCCGGCGACCCCGGCCGACGGTTTGAATAATATCGATGCCCGACCGCCGCAACTTTATTCGTATCCGTTGGCGGCGATCCCGGCAGCATCTATCTTTACGCGCGTCACCAAGTTCCCGCGACCGGAGTTTTTCCTCGGAACCACGGCACCGATAACGACGAACAGTCTGCAGCGGATGGCGTTCACCTTTTCGCAGACGGAGATCGGCACCGGTAATGACGATCTCGGCAACGAGGTTTATTATTTCTATCTGCCGACGGTGATTCGTCAGGGAGCCTCGACGCTTTCATTCGCGACGGGTGCCAGCCGCCAGCCGGTTTCGCCGACGGCCATACCGTCGCCGACTCCGACTCCGACGCCGTCGCCGACACCGACGCCGACCCCAACACCAACGCCGACGCCGACACCAACGCCGACCGGAACGCCGACGCCGACGCCGACTGCCACGCCGACTCCGACGCCGCAGAATCCGCCTGCAGTTCAGGGCGTTTCGCCCGGAATGCTCGCGATTCTCGATTATGATGCGGGAATCAGTCAACCGGTCGCCGCGCGGACGGCAACGGGTTCGATTCAACGGAGTTTCACGCTTCCGATCGAACTGAGCGGCGTGACGATGACGGTGAACGGCGTCGCCGCGGGCCTGAAGTTCGTGAGTCGTCGTCAGATAGAGTTTATCGTTCCGCCCGGACTCAGGGCGGCCGACGCGGGCGCGACGTATCCGGTTGTGATCAACAATAACGGAACGGTTATTCGTGGCAATATCGTCGTTGTCCCGGCAAGACCGGATCTGTTTACGGATCCCGACGTTCGCGGACCGGGCGGGCGTGTCAAGGCGTTGAACGTCGTCAACCGAGTTTACACGCGCGAACCGTTTACGGTCACGACTTTCAAGCTTCGCGGAAGCCGTCGTGTCGCGACGGTTCTACGAATTCATTTGACCGGGGTGAACAATATCGGATCGACCGCGATCGCCGGCACGGCTGTATCGGTCAGGATCGGCGACGTGACGGTCTCTGGGGCCACGGTCATCACCAATCCGGTGTTGGTTGAACCCGGCGTTTACACGATCGATGTCACTTTGCCGCAGACCTTGGCAGGTGCCGGGGACAGGCCGATCATCGTCTCGGTCTTCGTTAACGGGATCATTTACACCAGTCGGCTTGACTCGTCGGCAGCACGGATCTCGATTCTATAACGGAGTGTTCCAACAAGTCGGGCGGGTGAGGATCTCGGTATCTTCACCCGCTTTTCTGTTTCCGGAATCGCCGCGGGGCCAGGGTCGTAGGGATATGTATCTTGCCAATGATTCCGCCATATACTATCCTTAAGTCATAGGTTGAATCTGGTTTTTTCTAAGTTTCCACCGCGTTTATCACCGGCTTCAAATTCTTATCTTGAGGAGCATTCATAACTATGTCGTCAAAAGATGTCAACACTCTAAGAATCGCGTCGAAAGTTTGGCGCGACGGACAGATGATCGATTGGAACGACGCTCGCGTTCACGTAATGACGCACGCGATCCACTACGGTTCGAGCGTTTTTGAGGGCATCCGCGCCTACGAGACGGTCAACGGAACGGCGGTCTTTCGTCTCACCGAGCATATGCAGCGGCTCGTGAATTCGGCCAAGATCTATCGTATGGATCTTAAGTTTACCCGGCAGGATTTTTGTGACGCCGCGGTCGAACTTGTTCGTGACAGCGGACTCGAAGCCTGCTACCTGCGGCCGATCGTTTTTCGCGGATTGAACGAGGAGAAACCTGCGTTTGGCGTCAATCCGTTTCCGAATCCGGTGCAGTGTTACATCGCGGCCTGGGATTGGGGCAAGTATCTCGGAGAAGAAGCGCTCGAGGCTGGCGTCGACGTCTGTGTCTCAAGCTGGACACGGATAACGACCAACTCTCTGCCGGCGGTCGCGAAGGCCGGGGCGAATTATATGAATTCGCAGCTTATCAAGATGGAGGCGATCCTCGGCGGCTTCAGCGAAGGCATCGCGCTCGATGACCGCGGCTACGTTTCCGAGGGCTCGGGCGAGAATCTGTTCTTGGTCAACAACGGGATGCTTCTGACGCCGCCGCTCGGCGCGTCCATTCTTCCGGGAATCACTCGTGATTCCGTGATTCAGATCGCGAAGGAACTCGGAATTCCGGTCAAGCAGACGAACATCCAGCGCGCGGCCCTCTATCTGGCGGACGAGTTGTTCTTTACCGGGACCGCCGCCGAGATCACGCCGATCCGTGCGGTTGACCGAATTACCGTCGGTTCCGGCAAGCGCGGCGAGATCACCAAGAAACTTCAGGAACATTTCTTCCAGGTCATTCGGGGTGAGCGGCCGGCGCCGAACAACGCTCCGTGGCTCACCTATGTTTCCGAAGGCTCGGAAAAAAAAACGGCTAAGTCCGGAGAATGAGCTGTAAAATAGTTCTTCCAAATAAACCCGCAAATTGTTTATAATCCTAAAGGTTGCGTCAATCGCAGCCTTTAGTTTTTTCCACTCCAAGCTTCCAATCCGAAAGTAAAGACTCATTCCCGATGAAGAAAATAATGTTGCGCATCATCTTCGCCTCGGCGTTTGCGCTCACGCTCTGCCTCTCTGCAAACGCACAGAAGAAAGACTCGACCGCCGAAAAAGCGGTCAAACTCGTCGTCGTTGTCGTCGGACAATCGGCGAAGCTCACCGGGCGAACGATCAAAGTTGTCGCACCCGTCGCATTGCGTTTGACGGAGAAATCCGCCGTCGTTTCGGCCAAGGCCGCCGGATTCATCATCGAAAAGACCTTGCCCGTCGCGAAGAAATTGATTGTTACCTACTTGAAAGCTAAACTTCCTCTATGAAGTTTACGATCGAAGCGTTCCTCGCCGAACTTCCCAAACCCGCGAACGACAAATGGATCGACGGAGTTTGGGATATTGAGCCGTTCTCGAAAAATGGCGTCAAACTCGTCTTTTTCGCGCCGCGCGGCGTTGATCGGCAGACATTTCACGACGAGGACGAGTACTATTTCATTGCCCGCGGCACCGGAGAGATCGTCATCGACGGCGTTCGATTCCCGTTCGAAGCCGGCGACGCCCTGTTCGTGCCGGCGCGTGCGGAGCATCGGTTTGAGAATTTCAGCGAAGATTTCGCGACCTGGGCGGTTTTCTTTTAAGAGCGATGTCGAAGATTTTTGATAGGTTGATCCGTCCGTGTCTTTTTCGATTGGCGCCTGAAACGGCACACGAATTCGGTGTCGAAACCCTCCGCATCGGACTCGGATCGCGAATCTCGCAGAGAATCGCCTCGTCGGTTTATCGGAGTGAATTCTCCTTCGGGCCGATAACGCGGTTCGGACTTAGGTTCGACAATCCGCTCGGGATCGCGGCCGGATTCGACAAGAACGGATTGGTCGTCGATCAACTCGCCGCGCTCGGCTTCGGCTTTGTCGAAGTCGGCACGGTGACATTCCGTCCGCAGCCCGGCAACGCGAAGCCGCGGTTGTTCCGCCTTCCGGAGGACGAGGCACTGATCAACCGTTTCGGGTTCAACAATGATGGCGCGGCGCGTGTCGTTGAACGCCTGAAGCGCTCTCGCCGCAAATGCGTGATCGGCGTCAACATCGGGAAAAACAAAGACGTGCCTCTCGAATCCGCGCTCGAGAACTATCTCGAAAGTTTTCGCCTTGCATACGACGTCGCCGATTATGTCGCGATCAACGTTTCGAGCCCGAACACTCCGAATCTGCGGGAACTTCAGCGGGCCGACTCGCTCTTGGAACTCCTCGGCGAGATCCAGAATCTCAATCGCGCGATCAGCGAAACGAAAGGAATTGGCCTGAAACC
Source organism: Acidobacteriota bacterium (assembly GCA_016715115.1). Lineage (NCBI taxonomy): Bacteria > Pseudomonadati > Acidobacteriota > Acidobacteriota bacterium. The sequence goes on along the minus strand of JADKBM010000011.1, from coordinate 1,222,167 downwards.
CTTGCTCGTCAAGATCGCGCCGGACCTTGACCGCCCGGAGATCGAAAGCATTGCCGCGATCGCGCAAAGTCTGGAGCTTTCCGGGATCATCGCGACGAACACGACCGTTTCCCGTGAAGGTTTGAAGACGGTCATCGACGAGGCCGGAGGTTTGAGCGGGCGCCCGGTCCGGAGACGCTCGACCGAGGTCATTCGGACGATCTATGAGGCGACGGGCGGCGCGCTGCCGATCATCGGCGTCGGAGGTGTTTTCTGCGCGGCAGACGCGTTCGAGAAAATCGCCGCCGGCGCATCGCTCGTCCAGGCCTACACCGGATTCATCTATCGCGGGCCTTCGTTCGCGCGCGAGATCAACGACGGATTGTCGCGAATTCTCGTCGAACGAGGTTTTTCGACTTTTGACAATGCGGTTGGTTCAGGCGTTCGGTAGAATGGTTTGATGACCCGAAGCGATTGCGCCGCGAACCGCTTTGGTTTGACACATTCGATTCAGAAGCTATAATTATTCCTTTGCGTTTCGCGCCGTGATAATTGAAATTTCAATCTTTGCCAGATGATTATTGAAATCCGCGAATCGGGACGGCCCGAGATACCTTTTGAGTTTAGTTCGGCGCCCGACCTCGATGACGACGCCGCACGGATATCGGGGACCGTGAAAGTCGCCGGTACGCTTCGCCGGACGGGCGGCCGTGTTGAAGTCGAGGGACGCGTCGAAGGCGTCGTTGAATGTGATTGCGTCCGTTGTCTGAAACCGGTGAACGTTGAGCTCGACTTTCCGTTCCACGATGTATTTGTGACGGCCGAACTTTTTGAAAACAGAGCCGAGTCCGAGGTCGGCCAAGACGAACTCGACGTTTCCGTCTTTGACGGGCAACAGATCGATCTTGCCGACGTGGCGCGGGAACAGATTTTGCTGTTCCTTCCGGAACAGGTGTTTTGCAGCCGGGACTGCCTTGGGCTTTGTGCCAAATGCGGTGCGAATCTGAATACCGGCACTTGTGGTTGTTCGGTGAAAGAGATCGACCCGCGTTGGTCAGGACTGGAGAATATTAAATTTTAGATCGCCCTTTGGACTGACGGTCAACGACCGCAATGCAATCTGCGATCCCGAAGTAAAAGAGGAGAATTATGCCAAATCCGAAACGGAGACATTCCAAATCGCGTACACGCCAGCGCCGTGCGCACGACGCACTGAGCGTTCCGCAGTATTACATCGACAAGGACAGCGGGGAACCGAAGCGTCCGCATCGCGTGGACGCCGAAACCGGCACCTATAAAGGCCGGCAGATACTTGACGTCAAGGAATCCGAATAGCTAGTTTGTGATTTTCGATTTGCAGTTTGTGATTGGACGATAAACAATCCAAGAATCCAAAATCTAAAGTCAAAAATCCGAAATGGGACACAACGCAGGGATCATCGGGATGGGACACGCTTATCCGGAAGGCATTCTGACGAACGCCGACCTGGAAAAGATCGTCGAGACCAGCGATGATTGGATAACTACGCGCACGGGCATCAAACAACGCCACAAAGCGGCCGATAACGAGTACACTTCGCAGTTCGGCACGAGGGCGGCGGAGATGGCGCTCGAGCGTGCCGGTTTGAAGGCCGAAGACATCGATTTGATCGTTTGCGCGACGACGACGCCGGATCAGATAATGCCGTCGACGGGCGCGCTGATACAGGCGCAGATCGGCGCGGTCAATGCTGCCGGGATGGATCTTTTCGCGGCCTGCTCGGGATTTCTATATGGTTTGACGATGGTCGAATCGATGATTCGAACCGGTCAGATCCGCTATGCGTTGGTGATCGGCGCCGAGGTGCTGACCAAGTACGTCGATTACACGGATCGTTCGACGTGCGTCATTTTCGGCGATGGCGCGGGTGCGGCGGTGGTTGGCCCGGTCCCCGAAGGAAAAGGAATTCTCGCGACCAAGATCAGGTCCGACGGGCGATACGAAGAGCAGCTCTTTGCACCGGGCGGCGGAACGAAACTCGGGACGACGCACAAGACGATCGACGATCGGCTGCACTTTTTCAAGATGAAAGGCAACGAACTCTTCAAGGTTGCCGTGCGTTCGATGGCCGACATTTCCGCCGAGATGCTGGCCAAGGCCGGTTACACCGTTGATGATGTCGATCTCGTGATCCCGCATCAAGCGAATCAGCGTATTACCGACGCGGTCGCGTCACGTCTCGGGGTTCCGGAAGAAAAGCTTTATTCGAACATTGCGTTTCACGGCAACACCTCGTCGGCGTCGATCCCGATCGCGCTTGACGAGTGCATCCAGTCCGGGCGCGTCAAAGAGGGAAGTTTGGTCCTTCTGACAGCCTTCGGCGGCGGCGTCACCTGGGGCGGAACGGTGATTCGATTTTAGATTTTGGATTCTTCGAATTTGGATTTTAGATTTTGGATTTTGGATTCTTCGAATTTGGATTTTAGGTTTTAGATTTTGGAATTCGGAGTTTTGGAACCTGGAATCTTGGAATCTGGAATCTTGGAATTCTGAGTTTTGGAATCTGGAATTTTGGAATTCGGAGTTTTGGAACCTGGAATCTTGGAATTCGGAGTTTTGGAACCTGGAATCTTGGAATCTGGAATTCTGGAATCTTGGAATCTGGAATTCTGGAATCTGGAATTCTGGGACCTGGAATCTTGGAATTCTGAGTTTTGGAATCTGGAATCTTGGAATTCTGAGTTTGGAATCTGGAATTCTGGAGTCTCGAAAGACTGAAATAGACTAAATGAGTGCAGAATCGAGTTTGAAATCGCCGGTTCCCAAGGTCGCATTCCTTTTCCCGGGACAGGGGTCACAGTCGGTCGGGATGGGCAAGGACCTGTTTGACAACTTTCCGGCTGCGAGATCCGTATTTGAAGAAGCCGATGATGCGCTCGGTTTTTCGCTTTCTACAATGTGCTTTGCCGGGTCGGACGAGGATCTGACCTTGACTGCGAACACGCAACCCGCGATCCTGACGACCTCGGTCGCCGCCTTCCGGGCGATGGAAAGCGAAGGATTTCAAGCGCCGGCGTTTGTCGCCGGACATAGCCTCGGCGAGTACTCCGCGTTGGTCGCGGCCGGAGCCTTGAGTTTTGCGGATGCGGTCGTCGCCGTCAGAAAGCGCGGAACTTATATGCAGGAAGCGGTTCCGGTCGGAGTCGGAGCGATGGCGGCGATTCTCGGACTTCCGCTCGAAACGATCGAGATCGCTTGCGCCGAAGCCGCAATGGGCGAAGTTTGCTCGCCGGCGAACATCAATTCACCGGCGCAGATCGTGATTGCCGGGAATTCCGATGCGGTCGATCGTGCGATCGAACTCTTGAAGGAACGCGGCGCGAAACGCGCGATCAAACTAAACGTTTCGGCGCCTTTCCATTGCGACTTGATGCTCCCGGCGCAGGAGCGCCTGGCAGTTGACCTTGAGTCGATCGAGTTTTTCGATCTCAAATTTCCGATCGTCGAGAACGTATCGGCCGAACAGAATTCAAGCGGCCAACGCGCGCGCGCCGCGCTGATCGAACAGGTTTCGTCGCCGGTCCGCTGGGCGCAGTCGGTCGAAGCCTTGCTCGCCGCCGACGTCCGGACGTTTGTCGAGATCGGCGCCGGAAAGGTCTTGTCCGGACTCGTGCGCCAGATAAACCGCGAGGCCGTTTGCTCGAATGTCGAAACGGCCGAGAGTTTGAAAAAGTGTTTTGAGGCTTTGGAAGGTTAGATTTCGTTTTCACGCGACCTGACCGAAGGGTTTACTTATTAAAATCAGGAGAAATTATGTCAGAAATTCAGGATAAGATTAAACAGATCATTGTGGACGAACTTGGTGTAGATGAAGCGGAAGTTACTGAAAACGCTCGCTTTATTGAGGATCTCGGCGCCGATTCGCTGGACCTGGTTGAACTCGTGATGCGTTTCGAAGAGGAATTCGATATCGAAATTCCGGATGAAGACGCCGAGAAGATCCAGGCCGTCCGCGATGCGTACGCCTACGTTGAACAGCACAAACAGGCCTAACCTTTCGCAAATCGTTGATGGTCAATTGATCATCGCCGCTGACGGCGTTCGACACAATTGACCATCGACAACTTGCCGTTATCCAAGATTATGAAACGTCGTGTAGTAGTCACGGGACTCGGACTTGTAACCGCCTGCGGCAACAGCGTCGGTGCGACCTGGTCGGCATTGATGGAAGGCAAGAGCGGCGCGGATTACATCAAGAAGTTCGATACCGAAAAATTCGATGTCAAATTCGCCTGTGAGGTCAAGGACTTCAATGCGGAAGACTATCTCGAAAAAAAGGAAGCGCGCCGAATGGGCGCTTTCACGCATTTCGCGATCGCGGCGTCGGATGAGGCCGTAAAAGACAGCGGACTGGTGATCGACGACTCGAATTCCGAGATGGTCGGAACTTACATCAGTTCGGGCATCGGCGATTTTTGGGCGATCGAGCGCGAGCATGAAAAACTCCTGAACTCCGGTCCGGGAAGGGTCTCGCCGTTTTTTATCGTCTCTGCCATCGTCAATCTCGCTTCGGGCAACGTTTCGATCAGGCACGGCGCTAAGGGACCGAATTCGGCGACGGCAACGGCCTGTTCGGCAGGCGCGCACGCGATCGGCGACAGTTTTCGGATCATCGAGCGCGGCGATGCCGACGCGATGATCTGCGGCGGCGCTGAAAGTGCGATCACGCCGATGTCGGTCGCCGGCTTCGATTCGATGCGGGCCCTTTCGCGGCGCAATGACGAACCGCACCGCGCATCGCGGCCGTTCGACGCCGAACGTGACGGGTTCGTGATCGGAGAGGGAGCCGGAATGGTGATCCTTGAGGAACTCGAGCACGCCAAGGCGCGCGGCGCGAAGATCTATGCCGAGATCGTCGGCTACGGAATGAGCGGCGACGCCTTTCACGTGACGATGCCGGACGAGACTGGGTCAGGCGCGATCCGCGTGATGACGCGCGCGATCAAGGACGCAGGCATTGCGCCGGAACAGATCGGATACATCAACGCGCACGGCACTTCGACCCCTTATAACGATAAGTTCGAAACGCTCGCGATCAAAAAGGTGTTTGGCGACCACGCTTACAAGCTCGCGGTCAGTTCGACGAAGTCGATGACGGGCCACGCGCTCGGCGCGGCCGGCGGAATCGAGGCCGTGATCTCGGTCCTTGCGCTGGAGAACAACATCTTGCCGCCGACGATCAATTACGAGAATCCCGACCCCGACTGCGACCTGGATTACGTTCCGAATGTGATCCGCGAAGCGAGCGTCGATTACGTTCTGTCGAACAGTTTCGGGTTCGGCGGGACGAACGCGTGTTTGGTCTTTAAGCGCTACGAAGAATAAATGAACTGGGCGTTTCGCTGCGGTGAGCAGGCGAGGCGCCTTTTTTCTTATGAATGAACGGTCATTCATTTTGCTGTTTGCCGCTCGGCGTTTTAGAATTAGAACTATTGAATCTCTTTTCAAAAGGTAACAATTTATGAAAATCGTTGTATTGATGAAACAGGTCGCGAACAAGGACGCGGTGCTGCGTATCGCGGGCGATGAAAAATGGATCGATGAAGGCGACATCTCCCTTCAAACGAACGAATCGGACGGATACGCGCTCGAAGAGGCGCTTCGGATGAAAGAAGCCAAGGGCGGCGGCGAGGTGATCGTCTGCTCGCTCGGCGGCCAAACGGCGAAAACGGTCATCAAAGACGCGCTTGCACGTGGTGCCGACCGCGCGATCCATATCGTCGCCGACGGATCGAACAAACTCTCGCCCTATCAGATCGCGAGCGTCATTGCCGATGCGATCCGCGAAGAGGGCGCGGATCTGATCTACACGGGACTTCAGTCAGACGATGCGAGCTATGGCCAGACGGGCGTCATCCTTGCTGAACTTCTGGGCGTTCCGCACGCGACGCTTGTGATCGAAGTTGATCGCGAAAATCCGGCGCTGCGCGTCAAGCGTGAACTCGAAAGCGGCTGGTACCAGTGGTTTACCTATCAGACGCCGGCGCTCTTGTCGATCCAATCGGGGATTTCGCAGATCCGCTACGCGAGCCTCAAGGGAATTATGGCCGCGAAATCAAAACCGGTTAAGGAAGTCGCGGCGTCCGTGGCTGATTCCGGCTCGACGCAGGCCATCAAACGCGTCTATCTGCCTCTTAAAACCAAACAAACTCAGATTCTCGGCAACGGCGACGCCAAAGCCGGGGCGGTCGAATTGGTCGAAAAATTGAAAACGGAGGTTCGCGTTTTTTGATAATCCGATTATCAATCAGCCAACAAACTTATGATTCTCGTATTTATTGAACACAAAGACTGCGTTCTCAACAAGACTTCGCTCGAGGCGATCGCCGCGGCGCAGAGCATCGGCAAGGATCTCGGAATGAAGGTGTCGGCGGTGATCCCGTGCGGCGGCGAATGCTCGCTCGCGGCCGAGATCGCGTCATACGGCCTTGAAAAGGTGATTGTCGCCAAAAACGAAAAACTCGGCACGTATACGCCCGATGGCTATGCGGACGCGTGGGAAGCTGTCATCAAAGCCGAAAATCCCGCCTACGTCGTGATGTCGCACACCTATCAGGTCCGCGACTTCGCGCCGAAGGTGGCGGCGCGTTTCGGGACGGAGTTGGTCGGTGACGTCATCCGCTATACGAACGACGGCGGAAGCCTCACGTTTACACGCCGGATCTTCCTCGGCAAACTCGATGCCGACGTGACCATCGGCGGCAGCGGCCCGTTCTTCGTGACGTTCCAGTCGGGCGCATTTCGCGGTGAGAACGCCGAAAAGGGAAGCGCCGCGGTCGTGAATCTGGACGTCGAAATCGGCGAGATCCGAATGACGCCGGAAGCGCCGTTCCAGGAAGCGAAAGCATCGGTCGACCTGACGAAATCGGAGGTCATCGTGGCTGTCGGACGCGGCATCAAATCGGCGGAGAACATCGCCGTCGCCCAAAGCCTCGCGGACGTTCTCGGCGCCGATCTCGCGGCTTCGAGACCGATCTGCGACAGCGAATGGCTGCCGATCGACCGGCAGATCGGCTCGTCGGGCCAGACGGTCGCTCCGAAACTCTACATCGCCCTCGGGATTTCCGGCGCGATCCAGCACATCGTCGGGATGAAGAATGCGGGAACGATCGTCGCGATCAACAAGGACGCCGAAGCCCCGATCTTTGACATCGCCGACTACGGCATCGTCGGCGACCTTTTCGAAGCCGTCCCGGTCCTGATCGAAGAGATCAAAAAGGCGAAAGGGTAAGGACCTTTTCGCCGCGAATGCAGAAACGCGCACGAAGTAAGCGTGCCCCTACTTCGCCACGAATAGCACAAATCTCACGAATGCAGTGCGGAAACGCGCACGGAGTGAGCGTGTCCGGCCGCAGAGCGGTCGAGTCGTGATGATTCGACGCGCTCGGGATGACGACGGTGATGTATGATGACGGATCGCTCGCGCTGCGAGCGGGCACGCTTACTTCGTGCGCGTTTCTGCATTGGCACGCCTACTTCGTGCGCGTTTCTGCATTGGCACGCTTACTTCGTGCGCGTTTCTGCATTCGCTGCGGCGAATTCCCAGTTGAGGAGTTTGTCGATGACCGCGTCGACGTATGCGGCCCGGCGGTTTTGATAGTCGAGATAATAGGCGTGCTCCCAGACGTCGATCGTCAGGAGCGGTTTGAGTCCCTGCGTCATCGGCACGTCGGCGTCGCCGGTCTTGATCACCGACAGTTTTCCTTTTTTGTCGGCGACGAGCCATCCCCAGCCGGTTCCGAATTGCGAAACGGTCGTGTCGGCGAATGCCTTGCGAAACTTGTCCCAGTCGCCGAACGATTCGTTGATCTTGTCGAGCATCTTCCCGGACGGCTTGCCGCCGCCGTTCGGACGCATCGATCGCCAATAAAAATCGTGGTTCCAGATCTGCGCCGCGTTGTTGAATATCGCGGCATTCTTCTTCTTCGCCGACTGCATCACGACCTGTTCGAGGGTCAGCGATTCGAACTCGGTGCCCTTCGCCAGCCGGTTCAGGTTATCGACGTAACCCTTGTGATGCTTCCCGAAATGAAACCCGATCGTGTTCGCCGAAATGACCGGCGCCAGCGCATCGTCCTTGTACGGAAGCGATGCCAGTTCAAAACCCGCGGCCTTGCCGATGATCGACGGAAAACCCGCTACGATCGTCGTCCCGATCCCGATTGCTAGAAAATCCCTTCTGTTCATAACATTAATTTAGCATTCGGGGACGAAGCTCTCAAATCAGGTCACTTTTTGTTGGCCGGCGGCTCGTCGCTCTCGATCCGGACGAAATAGAGATCGGTCTGCTTTGTTTTCTCGTCCTCGGAGGCGACGATCACAAGGCCCGCCTGGCGGCCGTTCATCTTTTTCTGAAAGACGCAGAAAACCCCAGGAACCCCTTTGTCCTTCCCGCTGATGCACGTCGATTCCTTGCCCGTTTCCCAGTTTCCGAATCCGGACATCTTTTCGTTCGTGTAGAAGGCTTGCACATCGTCCGGCGTTTTGCCGGTCGTGAACGCCATCCAGTCGATGTCGCCCGTCTGCTGCGGCTCACCTTCCTTGTTGAGCCGTCCGAGATTACCGAGGATCGTCCGAAGGATCAGTTTGGTCGCGACGGGCATCTCAAGTTCCGACGCGTTCATTCCCTCCATCTTCGGAACGTCGCTCCATAGCTCGTTAACACGCTTCATATCCTGGGTGCCTGCGATGCGGTCGACGACCGTGCTGCAGGCTATGACGCACAACGACAATGCGATCACAGCCAGTATTCCGGTTCTCGTATTCATACGGTTTCTCCGTGTGATTAATATCAGAAAACCGGTCATCAGACAAACAAATACCCGCGGGAATGCGATTCGCCGCGGGTATTCGGATCGGGTTCGGGATCCTCAGATCGAAGCGACGATCGCGGCTTCGAAGATCTCGAGCGCGACGTCCGCGTTTTCCTTCGTCAGGATCAGCGGCGGCGACCAGCGGATGGTGCTCGCGCCGCAGCCGAGGATGATCAGACCGCGTTCGAAACAGGCGACTTCTATTCGGTCGCGAAGCTCTGCGTCCGGTTTGAGACTCGTTCGATCGGTGACGAACTCGACACCGAGCATCAGTCCCATACCGCGGACGTCGCCGATGCAATCGAACTTGTCCTTCAAACGGTTCAGGCCCGCTTTCAGATGATCGCCGACGACCGCCGTGTTCTCAACCAGTCCGCCTTCGAGCAGCTCAATCGTTTTGAGCGCCGAGGCGATGCACACCGGATTTCCGCCGAACGTCGAGGCGTGCGCCCCCTTGTGCCAGTCCATCACATCCGCGCGCGCGACGCACGCGCCGATCGGGAGTCCGGAAGCGATCCCCTTCGCGAGGCACAGGATATCGGCCTTGACGCCGTGATGATCGAGCGCGAACATCTTGCCGGTCCGTCCCATTCCGGACTGGACCTCGTCCACGATCAGCATTATCCCGTTCTCGTCGCAGATCCTGCGGATCTCTTTGACGAACGATGTCGGCGCCGGAACGTAGCCGCCTTCGCCCTGCACGACCTCGAGAATTATCCCGGCGACTTCTTCCGGAGGCGTCGTCGTCTTGAACAGACGGTTTTCGATCCAGTTGATGACGTCGCGCGTGATCTTTTCCTCTTCGCACGGCATATCGTCGGCAAAATGCCTGAATTTGTTCGGATAGGGCACGTGGACGACGTCAAGCGCCTGGCGCATAAATCCGAGCCGTTGCGCTTTCTTTGAAGATGTCAGCGAGAGCGCACCGAGCGTTCGTCCGTGGAACGACCCGAAGAACGATATGAACTTCTGACGGCGCGTGTGATACATCGCGAGCTTGAGCGCGGTTTCGATCGCCTCCGCTCCCGAATTCGCGAAGTGCGTCTTCGTCGGCCCGTCGATCGGGCAGATCTCGTCGAGTTTCTTGCCGAGTTCCGGCATATGGCGATAAAAATAATCGGTTCCGCAAAGATGGATCAGACGCTTGGTCTGTTCGGTGATCGCCTCGACGATCTCCGGATGGCAGTGGCCCGTCGAACAGACGGCCACGCCGGCGTTGCCGTCAAGGAATACGTTTCCGTCCGGATCTTCGATCCAAACGCCGTAAGCCCTTTCGGCGACGAGTTTGTAGTCGGGGCGCGGATAGCTCGGCGTAACGTATTTGGCGTCCGCCTCGATGATCTCGCGTGATTTCGGTCCGGGAAGTTCGGTCTTGATGATCGGTCTCTGCAGTTCTGTTGTCGGTGTCATTAAATTTCTCCTAAAAATTCTCTGAATTACTAAAAAGAGGCTGATGAGTTTCAGCGTGGGAATTGCGCTTCTGAGACAGAGAATTAGTCGCCCGCGAAAAGGCTCGGGCGTTTGATGGTCGGTCGAAGTTTTGCAATGGAGCGTTGCGTCATTCGTCGGTAATATATCAAAAAAACACGAGAGACCCAAATTGACGCCTCGCCGGGCGCGGAACGGTCGAGTCAGGTCCCCTTTGCGCTTGTCGGGCCACGCGTGAAACAATAGCCGATATGCAGGGAAGGAAAAAACATACGAACAAGCTGATCAACGAAACATCGCCGTATTTGCTGCAGCATGCGCATAATCCGGTCGATTGGTATCCGTGGGGCGAAGAGGCGTTTGAGAGGGCGCGCAATGAAGACAAGCCGGTGCTCGTGAGCATCGGGTATTCGGCGTGCCATTGGTGCCACGTGATGGAACGCGAGTCGTTCGAGGACGAAGAGACGGCGGCGTTGATGAACGAACATTTCGTGAACATCAAGGTCGATATGGAGGAGCGTCCGGACGTCGACAAGATCTATATGAGTTACGTTCAGATGACGACCGGTTCCGGCGGTTGGCCGATGAACGTTTTTCTGTCACCCGACAAGCGTCCTTTTTTCGGAGGAACGTATTTCCCGCCCGAAAATCGGTACAATATGCCGAGTTTCAAGCGTGTGCTCGCGAGCATCGCGGATGTCTGGGTGACGAAACGCGACGAACTCCTTTTCTCTGCGAACGAAGTGATCGGCGAGATGCGCCGGATGTCGATCGCCGAAATGCCCGGTGAGGGGCTCTCGACGGCACAGCTCGAAAATGCGTTTCAGCATTTTGTGCGGTATTTCGATGCCAAGAACGGCGGATTCGGCGGGGCTCCGAAGTTCCCGCCGGCGATGAGCCTGGAGTTTCTGCTTCGTTTTTACAAACGCACCGGAAATGAGAACGCGCTCGAGATCGTTCGACATACTTGTCTGAAAATGGCTCACGGCGGGATTTACGACCAGCTTGGCGGCGGCTTTCATCGCTACGCGGTCGATTCGATCTGGCTCGTTCCGCATTTTGAGAAAATGCTTTACGACAACGCGCAGCTCGCGCTTGTTTACCTTCATCTTTTTCAGGCGACGAAGGATGAATTCTACAAGCGAATCGCGGTCGAAACGCTCGATTACGTAACGCGCGAGATGAACGGCGGCGGCGGCGGGTTCTATTCGACGCAGGACGCCGACAGCGAAGGCGTCGAAGGGAAGTTCTTTGTCTGGACGCCGAGCGAGATCGAAGCGATTCTCGGCAAGGACGACGCCCGCCTTTTCTGTTTCTATTACGATGTCTCAGAGGAAGGGAACTTTGAAGAGAAGAACATCCTCAACGTCCGACACACGCTCGCGGAAACCGCGGAAGCGCTCGATGTTTCAGCCGACCGCCTGACCGAAGCGCTCGAAACGGGCCGGGAGGCGTTGTTCCGTGAGCGTGAGAAGCGCATCAAACCGTTTCGCGACGAGAAGATCATAACCGCCTGGAACGGTCTGATGCTGTCGGCATTCGCCGAGGCGGCGGCGATTCTGGGACGTGCCGATTATCTGGAGACGGCGCGCCGCAACGCGGATTTCCTGATGCGCGAATTGGTTTTGGATGGACGGGTTTTGCGGACCTGGAAAGACTCGCGTGCGAAACTTGGCGCCTATCTTGAAGACTATGCGAATCTCGGGTGCGGCTTGCTCGACCTGTTTCAGGTTTGCGGCGATATGAAATACTTCGTTGAGGCGAGGCGTCTGGCGGATGTTTTGATAACTTCGTTCTGGGACGAAGCAGATGGCGGGTTCTTTTTCACTGCCAATGATCACGAGGAACTGATCGTGCGGACAAAGGACTATTTCGATAACGCGACTCCGGCAGGAAACTCGGCGGCGGCGGATCTGCTACTCAAAATCGCGGCGATCAGCGGCGACGAACGCTACGAGCGCTTCGCCGTCACCGTGCTTCGATTGGTTTCGTCGCAGATCAAGCGATATCCCTCCGGTTTCGGCCGCGCGTGGTCGGCACTCGAATTTCACCTGGGGCAGAGGAAAGAGATCGTGCTCGTTGGAGAATCGGAGGAATTGCGTTCGGTTGTTTGGAACGAATTTCTGCCGACGAAGGTCGTCATACCAGTTGGCGGCGATGCGAGTTCGGAGACGATTCCCTTGCTCGATGGGAAATCGATGATCGACGGGAAGCCGGCCGCGTATGTCTGCGTCAATTTTGCCTGCCGGCGTCCGGTGACGAATGCGGCGGATCTTGCCGGCGAACTGACTGCATAGTGCATAGTGGATAGTGCATAGTGGATAGTGCATAGTGCATATTGCATAGTGCAGAGAGAAAGTTCAAGCCTACTGTGCATATCTCCGCTCCGCACTATGCACTCCGCACTCCGCACTATGCACTCCGCACTATGCACTCCGCACTATGCACTCCGCACTATGCACTTTGCACTGTGCACTCTGACAAAGCAAAGAGGCGGCCGTTTCCGGCCGCCTCTTGGTTTGTTCGATTGTCACAAACTACTGTTTCGCCGCGTTTGCAGCTTTGTTAACCGCGTCTTTCGCCGCGTTGGTCACGGTGTTGGTCGCTTGCTTCGCGGCATTGGAGGCCGAATTGGTCATATTGCCGGCGGAGTTCGTGGCTTCCTTCGCCATATTGGTCGCGCTGTTTGTCGCTTCCTTGGCCATATTGGTTGCCGAGTTCGTCATATTGCCGGCGCTGTTAGCCGCTTTGTTGGCCATATTGCCAGCCGAATCGCCGCACGCGAACGACATCATACCGAGAGTCAAAACTGCCGAAAGACCTAAAATCTTCTTCATAAATTTCCTGTTCTCCTGTTCTGAAAAGTAATAAAACCTAAAGTTAAAGACCGCAAATCCCTATTGATCGGAATAAAAGCAATATAGTTGTTTGGCAGCCGTTAGTCAATAGCCCGAGTTGTTCAAACAGCGAAACAAAAGAAAAACACGCTGCCCGAAGGCAGCGTGTTCACGTTCTTCAACGTTCAAGAAAAACTACGGCTTCTTGGTCGTGTTGGAAGCGGCGTTGGTTGCCGGCTTGTCTTCTTTCTTATCCGTGTTGCCAGCGGCGTTGGTTGCCGGCTTCGCGGTGTTCGACGTGTTCGAAGCAGTCGTGTTCGTCGAGTTCGTCGTGCCGGACGAGTTCGTCGTCGTCGTCGTGGTCGTCGAAGCGGTGTTCGACGTGGTGTTCGCCGGCTTCATGTTCACATTGTTCGCCGGAGCGGTTTCACCGCAAGCGGCGCCCAACAAGCCAAGCGTCATGATTGCTGAAAGAGCAATAACTTTTTTCATTTGTAAATTCTCCTGTCTTCTTCAAAGATTGTTTTGTTATTTTACGACCGCCCTAGGACAGTCGTTGTTCACGATTCTTTATTTCGGAACAATCGACAATATAAAAGGTGGAAAATGCTAAGTCAACCCAAAAAATGTCAAAAAATGGGATTTTCACAAAAAAAATATAAAATTTTCTCACTTTTCTCACCGTTAAAAATCACCGATCCTAACTCAGGTTCGAACTTCGTGTCTGTTGACTAAAACCTTTTCGAAAAGTTATCTTCAATTTGCGAGTAAATTCACACATTTACCGCCTTTTCACCCGAAATCCGATCCCGACCGAACCACCGGCTATTCCTATGAACCCAACTAAAATGCCGAAAGTTAAAACGAACTCCCAGACAATCAGTTTTTTGCTGACGGGGCTTCTCGCGCTCTCAGCGCTGACGGCGACGTTCCTGATTTCGAACTCCGATCTTGCGTTCGAGTCCAAACGACTGATCTTTGCCGCGATCGCCATCTCGTACGTCGCGCTGACCGCGGGCTTCTTTCTCTGGCAGCGCTCGCGCGACGGCCGCCGCGCGGCCGCAAGCCCGTTCGAACCGATAAACGAATCGGTGGAAGGAAAGCTGTTTGCGCTCGAAGAAGCGAGCGAGTTTTTCGGCGCGTCACTCAAATCCGCCGATATGTTTCGTCTTGTCGCGAGCCGGATCAACGAGATACTCCCATTTGCCGCATGCGTCCTTTTTCTCGCGGACGACGAAGCAAAGACGATTGTTCTAAAATACGCATTCGGCGAGAATCCCGAAAAGTTCGCAAATGCCGACATCGAGGTCAACCGAAGTCTGGCTGCCAAGGCGTTCTTGAGTCGGGCGAGTCAACTCGATTCCGCGAACGCGTCCGACCGACGCGTTTTTCCGCGCGAACTCGTCTCGAAGTTTGGTTCGGCGTTGGCCGTTCCTTTGTTTCGAAATACGGAACTATTTGGGGTCATCGTTCTTTACTCGAAGACTGACGAAAGCTACGACGCGGGTTCGCTGACGTTGGCGGAGGCGATTGCCGTGCGCGCCGCGCCGCTGTTTACGAGTTCGATGGCGTTTGAACGAAGCGTGTCGAACGCGCTCACGGACACGCTGACAAATCTGCCCAACGAACGCGGTTTCTTTCTCGTCCTCGAGAATCAGATCGCCGAGTCGCAGCGCAACCGCGACGATCGTCCGTTGACGGTTCTCGCCGTCGATATCCGGAACTTTGAAGAATTGAATGCAAAACACGGCCACGTGATAGGAGACAGCGCCCTCGAATTCGCGGCGGGCCTCATTAAAAAGCAATTGCGGCAAATGGACGTCTTGACGCGTTCCGTCGGCGACGAGTTTCTCGCGGTATTGCCGACGGCGGGCGAGGCAGTCGCCGAAGAGATCAAGGATCGAGTCGCGCGCGCCTTCGTGAGTTGTCCGTTTGAGAAGCTTTCAGGCGAGAAAGTCTTTCTGGAACTCAATTTCGGATCAGCGACGTTTTGGCGCGACGGCGAGACCGCGCCTGATCTGCTCCGTACCGCGCGCCTGAAAAAAGATCAGGACAAAAACAGCGTCCGCGGAAAGGTCCTCTGGTTTCCAAAGGAATACGTCAATTGAAACACGAACCCTGGATGACGGGATTGATGTTGTTTCCGTGCGCCTCAGTTTCGACCACTTGACGGATCTAGGCGGTGATCGGTCGCCGGCGCCGCTCAAGTCTCGAACGGTTTTGTTGACCACAGTTTGTTTTTCTCGGCAAATCGGGCAGAATCACTTCAACACGATTCTCAAATCGTGCAAACGGAGCGTTTAATGGCAAAGATCACTTTCTTCGGCGGCGTCGGTTCGGTGACCGGCTCAAAGTATCTGCTTGAATCGAACGGACAGCGTATCCTGGTTGATTGCGGCCTGTTTCAGGGCGACAAGGAACTCCGCGAGCGAAACTGGCAGGATCCGCCGTTCGATCCGAAATCGATCGACGCGGTGATCATCACGCACGCTCACATCGATCACACGGGATACTTGCCGCGGCTCGTCAAACTCGGATTCAACGGGAACGTTTACTCGTCGCGCGCGACGTGCGATCTTCTGAAGATTCTTTTGCCCGATTCGGGGCGGCTTCAGGAAGAGGACGCCGATTACCGGAATCGCCACGCGCTGACGACGCACTCGCCGGCCCTGCCGCTCTACGACGAAGCCGACGCGAAGGCCGCGCTCGAATTGCTGGTTCCGGTCGCGAACGACGGCAAACCGATTGAGATCTGCGACGGGATCCACGCGAGTTTTATGGTCGCCGGCCACATTATGGGCGCGAGTCTGGTGCTTGTTGAACTGGCGAACGCGCGCCCCGACGGTTCGAGCATTCGATTCTTGTTCTCGGGCGATCTCGGGCATTATGATCAACCGATCGTCAAAGATCCGTCGCCGCCGCCGGCGTGCGATTATCTGATGTGCGAATCAACGTACGGAAACCGGCTTCACGGCGAGGTGACGTCGGACGTCCAGCTTGCGGAGATCATCAGGGACGCATACGAACGCGACGCTCCGATCCTTATTCCGGCCTTTGCCGTCGGGCGGACTCAAGAGCTTTTGTATATGATCCGTGAACTCGAAGACGAGCATAAGATCCCGTCGATGCCGGTCATCGTCGATTCGCCGATGGCGTCGCAGGCGACGCAGGTATACAACCGCTGGAGCGAGGAACACGACGAAGAATACGCGTCGATCCTCGCGCGGAAGATCCATCCGCTCCGGACAGACTGGATGAAGACCGCCTCGACCCGTGAGGAATCAAAGCGGATCAACGATATGAAAGGACCGAGAATCATCATTTCGGCATCCGGAATGATGACCGGCGGACGCGTGCTCCACCACGCCATCCGGATGCTCCCCGACGAGCGCGCGACGCTCGTGTTCGTCGGCTATCAGGCGGCCGGAACCACCGGACGGAGAATCCTGAACGGTGAGGACGAGGTCAAGATAATGAAACAGTGGATTCCGGTTCGCTGCCGCATCGAGAAAGTCGAAGGATTCTCGGCTCACGCCGACTGGAAAGCCGTCATCCGTTGGCTCGAAGGTTTGCCGAACACTCCGAAAATGGTCTTCACGACTCACGGCGAACCCGATGCGGCCGAAGCGATGGCCGGACATATCCGCGACCGCTTCGGCTGGAACGTAATGGTTCCCGAATACCAGCAGACGGTCGAACTCTGAGTCAGCGCAAAGCAGTGAAGAGTGCAGAGTGCATAGTGAATAGTGCATAGTGGATAGTGCAGAGTGCAGAGTGCATAGTGGATAGTGCAGAGTGAATTTTCAGGGTGGTTTCGATATCGCCCGACAAGAGCTTTGCACTATGCACTATGCACTACGCACTCTGCACTATCCACTATGCACTATTCACTGAGTTAACGTCACTCGTATCGCAGACACTCGATCGGATCGAGACGCGAAGCTCTTAAGGCGGGAACGACGCCAAATACCAGGCCGATCCCGATCGAGATCCCAAGGCTGACGACGATCGCGCCGATCTCGATGATCGCCGGAAGCGACGGGAATATGAGCATAATGAGCTTGCTGATCCCAACCGCGAGGACGACGCCGATAAGGCCTCCGAAGAACGTCAACGTCATCGCTTCAAGCAGAAATTGCAGCACGATCGCACCCTTGGTCGCGCCGATAGCCTTTCGGATCCCGATTTCCTTTGTTCTCTCGGTCACTGACACAAGCATAATGTTCATCACGCCGATGCCGCCGACGAGCAAACCGAGCATCGATATCGCTATCGCCGCAGACTTTACTCCAAAGACGATGCCTTCAAACTGGGCGATGAAATCGCTCGCGGTCTTGAGATCGAAGTTGTTCGGCTCCTCGAACTTCACGCCTCGGCGCTGACGCAATATCCCTTCAACCTCAAGCGCGGCGTCCGTGACCTTTCCGGATTTCGCCTGAATGACCTGCAAAACCGCGTCACGCGTCGGGGCGACCTTGCGCGCGGTGCGGTATGGAAGATAGACCTTCCGATCCTCTTCGTTCTCGCCAAAGAATCCGGCCTTACGTTTTTCGATGACGCCGATCACTTCCCACGTCGTGCCGTTCATTCTCACGACCTTGCCGACGACATCGTCCTGCTCGTCAGGGAACAACGCCTCAACCGCATTGACGCCGAGCACCAGAACATTCCTCCGCTGATAATTGTCCGAATCGGTTATCCAGCGGCCCTGTCGGATGACGAGGTTGGTGATCTGCATATAGTTCGGCGTCACGCCGTCGGTCAGCGCCCAACGATAGTTCTTGCCTTCATAAACGAGATTGTCGTCGAAGCCGCTGCCCCACGAACCGATGTTGATCGCGACGAGCGAAATGTCCTCGACCGCCGACGATTGCGCGAGGATCGCGGTCGCGTCGTCTTCGGTCAGCGGCTTGCGGTTCCGCTCGTCCCGGTTGCGGTTCCCGAAACCGGTCGAAAGATGAAATGCGTAAATGTTGTTCGAGCCGTATTCTTCGATGATCGAGACGATCGACTGGCTCATCCCGTTGAGGATCGAAAAGACGACGATCCCGGTGATCAGGCCGATGACGATCCCGAGTACAGTCAGGGCCGAACGGAATTTATGAGCCATTATGCTCTCGAACGCCATTTTCAGGACTTCTTTTGGTAATGTTCCGGATAATTGCATCTTTACTTCCTCAAGATTTTGCGAGCGCGACGATCGGATCGAGTTTCGACGCCTTCCAGGCCGGATAAAGTCCCGCGAGAATTCCGATGACGCTCGAAACGATGACGGCGATCGCCATATATTTGACGGTGATCGTCATCGTCATTTCGAGAAGCGCGCCGACGACCTGCGTCGCGCCGGCGGCAACGATCAGACCAAGCATCCCGCCGACGATGCAAAGCGACGCCGATTCGATAAGAAATTGAACCATGATCTGATTGCGCGTCGCGCCCAGCGCCTTTCGGAGCCCGACCTCGAACGTTCGTTCGGTGACCGACACGAGCATAATGTTCATCACGACGATCCCTCCGACGAGCAGCGTGATCATCGTGATCGGGATGACGACCACCGCGATCGCGTTCGTGAACTGATCCATTTGCGACCCGAATTCATCGGTGTTGACGATGCTGAAGTTGTCCTCCTCGCTGCCGATCAGCTCTCGCTTGTTGCGCAAGACCAACCGCGCGTTCTCGATCGCTTCCTTGAGCGTTTCTGCATCAGCCGCCTTGCCGTGAACCTGCAGGCCTCCATCGCGCGAGAAGATCTGATTGTGCAGAGTTATCGGGATATAAATGTTGCGGTCCATCGAGTCGCCGAAAAACGATCCGCGCTTTTCCTCGACGCCGATGATCAGCAGAGGCACGCCGCGGAGCTTGATCGACTTTCCGATAGGGCTCCCGCTCGGGAAGAACTTTTCCTGCAGATCCACTCCGATAACGCAGACTTTCGCGGAGCGCTCGACTTCCGGGTCGGAGATAAAACGCCCTGCGCCGATGGTCTTGTCCTCGATATCGACCATATTCGCGGTCACGCCCTGAATTCGCACCGAAGGCATTTCAATCCCGTCCTGCGTGATGTCGGCGCCTGCCCCCATCGCCGCACCGACCGAAAGGCACATCTTGCAGTTATCGCGAACGTATTGGAATTCCTCCCAGTTGACGTCCTTGTTGCGGCGGTTGCGCCGTTCGTATTCTTCGTCGGAAAGCCGTCCCGTGTTCGCCATCCGCGTCATCATAAAATGGTTCGAGCCGAGAACCTTCGAGACTTTGTCGACGACGTAAGTCTTCAAGCCATCGATCGAGGCGCCGACGATGACGACCGCGGCGACGCCGATGATGATCCCGATCAATGTCAGGAACGCGCGGAGTTTGTGTTCGAAGATCGATTTGATGGCGATCCCGAAAGCATCGTAATAAAAGGAATATAACTTCCGCATAGGACTGGTTTGCGGAGACCGCGAATGCAATTTCGAAAATCCCGCGAAATGATTTGTTTGAAAACGGTAAACCCGCCCGTAAAAAGGTCGGACAACAATGGTAACGACACGTTCGCCGGTTTAGTTTCGGGAAAAGTTCGTTTTGTCCGGTTTGCAATAGATTTCGTGGGGCGTGTTATACTTTTCCTTTGTTTTGACCAAGTTAAATTCCAGGAGAAATCAGTTTTGAGCGTTTTAGTTGACAAGAACACGCGCCTCATCGTGCAGGGCATTACCGGCAAGGAAGGCACATTCCACACACTCCAGATGATCGACTACGGGACGAACGTCATCGGCGGCGTCACGCCCGGAAAGGGCGGTTCGACCCACGAAGGCGTTCCGGTCTTCAACACAGTCGCGGACGCCGTCAACGAAACCGGCGCGAACGCTTCGGTCATATACGTTCCGCCAGCATTCGCCGCGGATGCGATAATGGAAGCGGCCGACGCCGGGATCCCGCTCGTGGTCGCGATCACCGAAGGAATTCCGATCACCGATATGGTGGCCGTCAAAGAGTATCTGCGCGACAAGAAAACGCGGGTCATCGGTCCCA
The DNA here is from genome assembly GCA_016715115.1 of Acidobacteriota bacterium. NCBI lineage: Bacteria > Pseudomonadati > Acidobacteriota > Acidobacteriota bacterium. The sequence continues at coordinate 1,202,056 of JADKBM010000011.1, read as the reverse complement.
ATTGTCCCGGTATCATTTCTCCCGGAAAATGCAAGATCGGCATTATGCCCGGCCATATCCATAAGGAAGGGCGCATCGGCGTCGTCTCGCGGTCGGGAACGTTGACGTACGAGGCTGTCGGACAGCTGACATCGCTCGGACTTGGCCAATCGACGGCGATCGGAATCGGCGGCGATCCGATCATCGGGACCAATCATACGGATGCATTGCGGCTTTTCGAAGCTGACGACGAGACGGACGCGATCATTATGATCGGCGAGATCGGGGGCACGGCCGAGGAAGATGCGGCCGCCTATGCCAAAGACAATGTGACGAAACCGATCGTCGCGTTCATCGCCGGTCAAACTGCTCCTCCGGGACGCCGTATGGGTCACGCCGGCGCGATCATTTCGGGCGGAAAGGGAACCGCCGGCGAGAAGATGAAGGCACTTCGCGAGGCGGGGATCCGCGTTGTCGAATCGCCGGCGGACATCGGCCGCGCGGTGGTCGAACTTCTTGGATTGAAAGCGGGAGCCTGACGGCCCGGGAGCATTTGATATGCGGGAAAACGAAGCTTTGATCCGGCGTTGGTTCAACGAGGTCTGGAACGATAAGCGGGAATCGACGATCGACGAACTGCTCGGCGACAACTGCGTTCATCGCGGGCTCGGCGGAACAGAACCGATCGAAATACGGGGTTTGGAACAGTTCAAGGGGTTCTTTCGGGCGTTCATTGATGCCTTTCCTGATATCGAAGTAACGGTTGAGGACGTTGTGCTCGACGGCGATAGACTCGCGGCGCGTTGCACGGTTCGCGGAACGCATACGGGCGGCGGCCTCGGCGTCGGAGCGTCCGGACGCCGGGTCGAATTCACGGGGTTGGGCATGTGCACCATCAAGGACGGAAGATTAGTCGAGGTCTGGAACGAGTTCGATTTTCTGAAGATGTACGATCAGCTTGGACTCGTTTCGCTGAGACTCGGATGAAATTCTCGCACTCTTTTCGCGTAGCGGCCGGCGATATCGACGAACAGGGGCACGTCAACAATGTCGCCTACGTTCGTTGGGTCCAGGAAGTCGCCGTCGCGCATTGGAATGCGGCGGTCGATGCGGAAACGCGAGACGCGCTGACCTGGATGCTGACGCGGCACGAGATCGACTATCTGAAGCAGACGTTTGACGGGGACGAGGTGACGGCAACAACCTGGGTTGGAAAGGCGACGCGCGTCACCTGTGAGCGCTTTACCGAGATTTTGCGCGGAGACGACGTTCTGATCCGCGCGCGGAGCGTCTGGTGTTTGATCGACCGGTCCAGTTTGAAACCGGCTCGGATCTCGGGCGAAATGCGAGTCGTTTTCGAGATGGGCTAGCGTTTTGCGCGCAGATTGTTTTCAGGCATTACTTTTATTGATTGATTTTTCGGGGTTTTACGAAACCGCGGCAAATAAAGAGAGGACAAATTATCAAAATGAGCAATTTAACATTCGGAATTATCAAACCCGACGCGGTCGGGAAAGGGCATACGGGAAAGATCATCAGCCGCATTCTCGGCAACGGATTTCAGATTCGCGGAATGAAGCTGATCCATCAGTCGAAGAAACAGGCCGAGGGCTTTTATGCGGTTCATGCCGCGCGTCCGTTTTTTGGGGAGTTGACCGAGTTTATGTCGAGCGGTCCGTGCGTCGTGCTTTGCCTGGAAAAGGAAAACGCGGTCAAAGAGTGGCGCGATCTGATGGGCGCGACGAACCCGGCGGAAGCCGCGGAGGGCACGCTGCGAAAGGATTTTGCCGGTTCGATCGGCGAGAACGCCGTCCACGGTTCCGATTCGGACGAAAATGCGGCGATCGAGATCGCTTATTTCTTCAGCAAGCTTGAATTAGTTTAGTTAAAAGGATATAAAAGTCCGTAAGTTCGTAAAGACAAACGCTTTCAAACCTTCGGATTTACGGACTTCAATCCTGTTCTCAAGGACGAACAACTGATGAAAATATGCCCGAATTGTCAGCGTGAGTTTCCGGATACGATGCGTTTCTGTCAGACCGACGGGACGCCCCTCGGGGAAGCGGTCGAAGATGTCCAGGCCGTCGATCCGTTAAAGACTCAGATCGTCCGACAAGATGAGATCGCGGCGATGATCCCGCCTGACGACCCGTTCAAAACAATGGTCGCCTCGCGGATCGACGTGAAGGAAGACGACGAAGACGACGTTCTACAGATTCCGCAGGACTTCGATCCGATGGCGACGATGGTCGTTGCACCGTTGGGCGCGCCGGAAAAACAGACTCTCGAGGATCTGGTTTCCGACCCTCCGGCATTCGATTCGCTCAAGGAAGAGATCAAGCCTGATGTTCCGGCAGTATTTTTTGACGCGCCGATCGCGCCGCCGATAAGCGAGCCGCCGGCCCCGGTCTTCAGCGAACCGGTAATCGAGGCACCCAGTTTTTCTGATGTTCCGGCGCCTGCACCGGCTGACGATGAAGTTCCGGTGACGATCTTTCAATCGAATTTTGATTCGCAGTCGCCGCAGGAACCTGAAGTTGCGTCACCGTTCTCGACTCCGCCACCGAGCTTTGACGCGCCGCTGAGCGAACCGATCGCGCCGCCGCCGTTCGAAGCGCCGCAGGCGCCGATTTCTTCGCAACCTTCTTCGCCGTTCTCGACTCCGCCACCGAGCTTTGACGCGCCGCTGAGCGAACCGATCGCGCCGCCGCCGTTCGAAGCGCCGCAGGCGCCGATTTCTTCGCAACCTTCCTCGCCGTTTTCGACTCCGCCGCCGAGGTTTGACGCGCCGGTGAGCGAACCGGTTGCGCCGCCGCCGTTCGAAGCGCCGCAAGCGCCAATGGCTTCGGAACCTTCTTCGCCGTTTTCGACTCCGCCGACGAGTTTTGATCCGCCCGTCAGCCAACCGATCGCGCCGTCGCCGTTTCAGCCGACACCGTTCGACGCGCCGCAAGCGCCTGCCAATCAGGCATTTCAGCCTGCGGAATGGAATGCGCCGCCGGCTCCGGTCGGTGAATGGGGTCAGCAAGGGATCGGCGCGGACACGCCGTTTCAACCGCCTGCAGTCTCCGGTCCGAGCCAAATGCTGGCAATTATTTCGCTCATCACCGGTGTTCTCGGGTTTCTCCTGATGTTCGGCGGAATCGTGCCGATCGTTTCGTTGATCTGCATTCCGGTTTCATTTCTCTTGGCGATAAGCGGGATCATCACTGGATTTCTGGCGCGTAGCCGGGCGGCGAATGATCCCGAGCACTATGCCGGGTCGGGACTCGCGCTCGGAGGGATCATCGGTGGCGGCGGAGCGATTCTGGTTTTTGTTGGATTGCTGATTTTGGGCTTTTTGCTCGGGTTTATGCTCAGGTAGTCCGGGCGCGAAATTGATTTTATGTCGATAGTCTCAGATGTTATCAAATCTACCGTTGCGGTGATCAAGGGGATGAAACGCACGATCTCCGAGATTCCGCGTGAAAAATGGACCGTGCAGTATCCGGATGTCCCGGTCACGGTACAGCCGCGATATCGCGGACAGCATTTGCTTCACGTTGACGAAAACGGCAAGGAGAAATGCGTCGCGTGTTATCTTTGTGCGGCGGCCTGTCCGTCGGAGTGCATTTACATTGAGGCGGTCAACGATCCGCGGCCGTACGACGAACGTGTCGGACGCGACGAGCGCTACGCGAAGGTTTACAACATCGATTACGGACGCTGCATCTTTTGCGGTTTCTGCGTCGAGGCGTGTCCGAAGGACGCGATCACGCACGGCTACAACTTCGAGATCTCCGTCTATAACCGCGCTGACCTTTTGAAGACGAAAGACGATCTGTTGATCACAAAACAGAAGCAGTCGAAGAACTACCGGGTCGCGCTCTCGACCGAGGACGTCGATTCCGAATATAAAGAAGTTTAGTGAACCCGCATTTGAAAGCCGACCGGGGATGATCTGCGAATTGCCGATTGACCCGGTCGCCGTATTTTAGCCGATATGGATCCCGCTGAACTTCCGCCGACGGCGAAAGGCCGGAACTACGAACTCAAGGCGATCGGACTCCGCGAATTCGCCGGACTTCGGCGAGACGAACAGCGGCTCGATCCGTTTGACCTTGCCGCTTACGCCAAACTTCTGGTCGTGACCTACGAACAGATGGCTCCGTTTCTTTCGGGAGAAACGCGTGATCACCTACTGACCGACGGCAAAGACGCCTGGTCCGGCGGCGCATGTTCGCAGAAACTCCCCGACGGACGAAAACTGATCGTACTTAATCCGACGCACGGTTCGAACCGGCAGAACGCGACCTTGATGGAGGAGATCAGTCACGTGTTTCTCGGGCACCAGCCGTCGCGGCTCGCGATCAAGGCGGTCAACAAGCAAGGCAAGACGATCGCCCGCGACTACCGGCCGGAGATCGAAGAAGAAGCTTACGGCGTCGGCGCGGCGGCGCTTGTGCCCTACTCGGCGCTTAAACGATTCATCCGGCGCGGAAGGACTTCGCGCGAGATCGCGCGGCATTTCAATGTCAGCCGCGAACTGGTTGAATACCGGATCAAGATCTCGCGTTTGTGGGACGAATACGCGAACTCGATCCTTGTTAACCGCGATTATTGAATTTCCCCGGTTACGGAACTACAATTTCAACTAATGGAAGAACATCACCCGGAAACCAAAGCGCCGGATACGAGTCTGTCGGTCGTCGACAAGCTGCGAATGCTGCTCGACATCACCAAAACGATCAGCCGCTCGCTTGATCTCGACGAGGTTCTGACGCTTGTTATGGAAACGCTCGACTCGCTTATCCACTATGATGCCGCCGGAATCTATCTCATCGAGAACGACAGGTCGGGCGACAACCCCTACATCTTCAAATCGAAGGCGATCAGCGGTTACGCGGTCCCTTTCTCATTGGTCGAGCCGCAACTCAAACTCGGCGAAGGATTTATCGGGTATTGCGCGCAGACGGGGCGTTCGATCATTTCGGGCGACGTCAGCAAGGATCCGCGGTATTTTCACGCTCGCGACAACACGATCTCGGAAATGGTCGCCCCGATCGTCTCGAACGATCAGGTGATCGGGGTTTTCGACCTCGAGAGCGACAAGCCCGACGCTTATTCGGCGGACGATCTTCAGATCCTGCAGCTTCTCGCGTCGCAGGTGGCGATCATCATCGAAAAGGTCGAACTTCACGAGCAGCTTGTCGAGAAGAAGCGGCTTCAGGCGCAGCTCGAGATCGCGCGTCAGGTGCAGCTCGAACTTCTTCCGGATCACGACCCGAAGGTCAAGGGATTCGACATCAGTGCCTATGTTTTCCCGACGGAACAGGTCTCCGGCGATTATTACGATTGGGTAAAGGTGTTCGACGACCAGGTCGGGATCATCGTCGCCGATGCAGTCGGAAAGGGAATTCCGGCGGCGCTTCTGACGGCGTTTCTGCGCGCCTCGCTGCGGCTCGCGGTCCAGATCGGATACGCGCCGCATATCGCTCTTTCAAAGGTCAGCAATCTTCTTTGGGACTCGGTCGAATCGCATCAGTTCATAACCGCGATCTACGGCATTCTCGATGCGACCAACAAGACATTTGTATTCTCGAACGCGGGCCATAATCCGCCGTTGCTGATCACGCCGGACGGCGAGCACCGTTTTGTCGAGTACGGCGATCTCCCGCTCGGAATGTTCCGCGAAATGCGCTATCACCAGCATTTCATCAAGTTCGACGAAAAGCAGGTGTTGGTCCTCTATACCGATGGAATCACCGAAGCCGCCCGCGAGGACGGCGAAGAGTACGGGCGTGACCGTTTTGTCGAGCGTGTTCTCGAAGGGATCGATCTGCCGGCAAGGGAACTTGTCGATCATATCCGCAAGGGCGTCGCCGATTTCACCGAACGGAAGTTTCTCGATGATGACGGAACCCTGTTTATCGTCAAGGCGCTATAAGAATCGAACACAAAAAAAAGAGGGAACGCGGGTTCCCTGGATCAGAATTCCTTCCGCGTTCCTTCTTTCGTCTGTGAACTTGTTCAGTGTCCGGTGGCGGATGAATGGACGTTGTCGCCGCCGGGAACGATCGGGGCCCGGTAATCGCCGTAATTGACCTTCTCGTTCCCGGTTGAAAACGCGTAAACGTCGAAACCGAAAGCGTCGAAAAACTGGATCAGTTCGACCGACCGATCGATGTAAACGACCTCCGCGTATCCGAGTTCCGCGCGAATCTCGAGCAATCGCTCGACAACTTCAAGCGGGGCGAAACATTTTACCGGGTCATTATAGGTAGCCATTCTTATTCCTTCCAGCCGTGTTCAAAAGCCGGCGTGAACATCTCCTTTGATTACGCATCTGATTCAAAGGTTGTTTTCTTATTTTTTTACAACCAATTTCGTGCGGGAATGCTCTAATCTTGAAGACGGAAAAAGAATTGTGTTTTCGATTGAGAAGTATTAAAGTAAGTTCCAAATCTTTCCGTGGAGTAAGGAGCAGTGATAATGAAAAATAACGTGCGTATCGTTTTTGGACTGGTTTTTATGAGTTTGTTCGCAGGCTTGGCGGTTGCGCAGGAAGATCGCGTCGTGTCCTCGGTCGGAAGTATCTACGTTATCTCCGCCAAGGCCGGCGGCGTAAGCTACGTCGAAGGCAAGGTCTCCGTGGTTCGCAAGGAAGGCAAGAGCGGGCTTCTGATAAAGGACGATCAGATCGAGGTCGGCGACCGTGTCAGCACGGGCCCGGACTCGAAGGCCGAGATACTGCTCAACCCCGGTTCGTACTTGCGTTTGGGGGCGAACACGAGTTTCGAGTTTCTGACAACAAGTCTCGACGATCTCAAGCTTAAGCTGCACGGCGGCAGTGCCGTCGTCGAGGTTTTGGCTTCCGATGAATTCGCGGTCGCGATCGCGCTGCCGAACGCCAGCCTCAGTCTGACGCGCTCGGGAGTATTTCGGATCGATGTTCTGGGCAACGGTTCCGGACGTGTTTCTGTGTGGAAAGGAAAGATGTTCATTGACGGCGATAGCGAACTGAAAAGCGGCCGCGCGTTGGTGGTCACCGGTTCGAACACGACGGTCGCGAAATTCGACCGCGACAGTCCTGACGATCTCGATACGTGGAGCAAATTGCGCGCCAGGGAGATCTCGTCGGTGAACGCGCGGCTCGAACGTGATTCGATGCGCAATTCGCTTTTGAATTCGTACAACAACGGACGTTGGAACGCGTTCAATTCCTTCGGGCTCTGGGTCTTCGATCCGTTTCGAAGGATGTGGTCCTTCCTTCCGTTCGGCTCAGGCTGGGGCTCGCCTTACGGCTATGACTATCGTTTCGATATGTGGAATTACTGCAATATGCCTTATTGGGTCTATACCAATCCGAATGGAAATGGAAATGGAACCGGAACGGGCGGCGGCGGTTCGACGGGCGGCGGCGGAACGACAACCGTTCCGAATGCGAACCGCGAGCGTACCGACAACCTCAGGACTCCGCCGTTCCAGCGAACGAATCAGGCCGGCAGCCGGGTCGAGCGGAACGAATCTGATTCGCCGGTTTTCAACGGTTCGGGCGACGGAATGAATACCAACAATCAACGTCGGCGAGTTGAGAGCGATGATTCGCCGAATAACGACTCGAAGCCGGTTCGGACTCCGCCTCCGCCTCCGCCGACTCCGATCATCGTGATTCAGAATCCGAATTCCAAGTCCAAGGACAACTAGATCTGTTGCAGAATGCAAAGAAAGGGCGATGCCGAAAGCGTCGCCCTTTTTTCTACATTCCCAACCAAAGGTAGATCGCCGGAGCGTTCGCATCCGGCAGCGGTTGCGGGAAATACGGTTGTAAGATCAATAATGCCGACTGAATGCCGTTGAAGACGAAATGCAGGACGACGCACGGCAGAAGTCTGCCGGTGCGCGCCCTGACCAGCGTCAGGACAAGGCTTAGTGAAAGCAACAGGAAGATCGTCGAATAACTCGGAAGATACTGCGGCACGTGAACGATCGTGAACAATAGCGTGACCAGCACGGTCGAAGATGCAGTCCCCATAGTTTTCCGTGCGGCGGAATAGAGGACGCCTCGATAGACGACCTCTTCAACAAACGGCGCCGAGAATGTGGCGACGAGCGCGATCAGGATCGTTGCCTCCCGCGAACTGCGAAGCACTTGGAGGAGTTGGTTGTCCTGTTCCGGAAAATAATGGCCGACGACCGCCGCAAATGCGAAGAAGCCGCCGATGATCGCGATCCCGTGCCAGGCGCGGAATGATCCGAAGTCCCAGCCGAGAGCCTCGAAATAGCCGACTCGTTTCGTTCGGCTGATGATGAACCACGAGATAACAAGCGTCAGTATATGCGCCGGGATGATCGCCGCGATATTCAAGATCAAGGCGGTCTTGTTGCCCTGCAAAAACTCGCCCAGATTTTGTGAGTCGATCCCCATCATCATCGCGTAGGGAAGGACGGCGAGCGCCGGGAGAATCAGGATCAAAAGAACGCTCACGATCCAAAAGATGATCGCGGGGACGAGTCCCCACGACGGATCGTCCGGCGAGACCGCGTCGGAGCCGGAATCTGAGCGGTCAAGCTCCACAGCCGCCGTATGTTCGATAAGTTCTTCGTTTTGCACGGGTTCGAGTTTAGCGAAAACTTAAACGAGTTCCAAGTTTGAATTTTCGGTAAAATCGGGATAACCTAAAATCCCGTGGAGCAACACGGAATCAATCCCGAACAAAATGTGGTAGCAGTGATCCCGGCGCGTTACGCATCAACGCGACTTCCGGGCAAATTGTTGCTTGAAATCGGCGGAATTCCGCTCGTTGTTCACACGTTGAATCAGGTTCGCAAGGCGCTGAGCGTTACCCGAATCGTCGTCGCGGCCGACGACGAACGGATCGCGAGTGCGGTCCGGTTCCACGGCGGCGAAGCGATAATGACCGCGAAGACGCATCAGAGCGGCAGCGACCGCATCGCCGAGGTTGCGGAAAAGCACCTCGCGGCGGGTTCGATCGTGGTTAACGTTCAGGGCGATGAACCGCTGATCCCGCCGTCGACGATCGATGCGGCGGTCGCCGCGGTCTTGAGCGACACAACGGTCGATATCGCAACGACCAGCGAGCCGATCAACGAGATCGAAGATGTTCTGAGCCCGCATGTGGTCAAGGTCGTCGTCGATCGAAATGGGAACGCGCTTTATTTTTCGCGGTCTCCGATCCCGTTTCCGCGCGATTCCGTCGACCACTTTGGTTCGCTCGAACTCGCGCTCGAAAGCGATTCGACGTTGCTTCGCGTGTTCCGGAAACACACCGGTCTCTACGCATACCGCCGCGAGTATTTGCTTGAGTTTTCAAGAATGGAAAGATCTGCACTTGAGCGTCTTGAGATGCTCGAACAACTGCGGGCTATCGAGAACGGGGCGAGGATCAGGATCGTCGAGGTTTCGGAAAGTTCGATCGGCGTTGACACGGCGGCGGATCTTGAACGGGTCCGTGCCTTGATCGAGGGCGCGCGACGATGAACGACTGGGTGGGACTGTTGTTTTTTGCGGGTCTCTTGATCGCGATCTGGGCCGGGCTGAAAATGCTTTCAAAACCCGTTCGGAAGACCGAAGAAGAATTCGAACGAAGCGTCGCGGAAAGCGCCTCGATGCTCGGCGCGAGTATGAACGCGCTACAGGAGATGCTGAATCCGGAGGCCGCGAAGGCGCGGGAAGTGCAAACGGAATTAAGAAGCGGACGTTTCAATCGCAAGAAACGTGAAGGAAAAGCGAACGGCGGATCGGAAAGTCCGGAATCATCTGATGAATGAGGAAAAAACAATGACGAAATACATATTTGTAACGGGCGGCGTAGTTTCAAGCCTCGGAAAGGGTCTGGCAGCGGCATCGATCGGATGTTTGCTGGAATCGCGCGGTATGTCGGTTCAAATGATGAAACTCGATCCTTATATCAACGTCGATCCCGGAACGATGTCGCCGTTTCAACACGGCGAGGTCTTTGTTACCGACGACGGCGCCGAAACGGACCTCGATCTCGGACATTACGAGCGCTTCACGAGTGCCAAGCTTTCGCAGGCAAACAATTGGACGAGCGGCCGTATCTATCTCAGCGTCATCGAAAAGGAGCGGCGAGGCGACTATCTCGGCAAGACGATTCAGGTGATCCCGCACATCACGGACGAGATCAAGGCGGCGGTCCGGAAGGTTGCGGATCAGGAAAAACCGGATGTGCTGATCGTTGAGATCGGCGGCACCGTCGGCGATATCGAGTCGCTGCCGTTTATGGAGGCGATCCGCCAGATCGGTAACGAAGAAGGCCGCAATAACGCGATCTTCGTGCACGTCACCCTGGTGCCGTACATCGCCGCCGCGGGCGAACTCAAGACGAAGCCGACGCAGCACTCGGTGAAGGAACTTCGCGAGATCGGAATCGCGCCCGACATTCTGCTGTGCCGATCCGACCGTCCGCTGTCGCTCGATCTCCGGCGCAAGATCGCGCTGTTCTGCAACGTCCACGAAAATGCGGTCATTTCCGCGCTCGATGTGAAGACGATCTACGAGGTTCCGCTCGCGTTCCACGAACAGGGTCTCGATTCGTTGATACTGGACGATCTTCATATCCGCGAGCAGTTTCCCGATGCGAATCTGAAGAAATGGCGGGAACTGGTCGCGACGATCAAGGAGCCGACCGACGGCGAGGTCAAGATCGCGATCGTCGGCAAATACGTTGAACTTGAAGATGCCTACAAGAGTCTGCGCGAAGCTCTGACGCACGCCGGAGTGGCGAACAACCTGCGCGTCAAGATCGACTGGCTCGAATCCGAGAATCTGGTAAAGGACGACTACGAGACGGATCTTCACGACTACGATGCGATCCTCGTCCCGGGCGGGTTCGGAAAGCGAGGTGTTTCGGGAATGATCCGTGCGATCAAATACGCGCGCAAGTCCGGAACTCCATATTTCGGCATCTGCCTCGGAATGCAGACGGCGTGCATCGAATATGCCCGCAACGTTTGCGGTTTGCGCGATGCCGATTCGACCGAGTTTACGCCCGAAACGCCGTTTCCGGTGATATTCAAACTTCGGGATCTGGTCGGTGTCGATGAACTTGGGGGCACGATGCGCCTCGGCGCCTGGGACTGCAATCTCAAGGAAGGCTCGCTCGCCAGAAGCGTTTACGGCGAAACCGAAATGATCAGCGAACGCCATCGGCATCGCTTCGAGTTCAATCCTGAGTACCGGAGCGTTCTTGAAAATGAAGGTCTGATCTTCAGCGGCGTTTCTCCCGACGGAAAATTCGTCGAAATGGTTGAACTCCCGCGCGACGTTCACCCTTTCTTCATTGGTTGTCAGTTCCATCCCGAATACAAGTCGAAGCCTTTGGCGGCACATCCGCTTTTCGCGGCGTTTGTCCGCGCGGCGCACGAACATCGCCTGAACAGCGAGAATCTCGCGGATGATGTGAAAAGCGACAAGCAGATTGAAATGCCCGAACGGGCCGAGGTCGTCGGCGAAGAGTGATCTCCGGTTCGCTCCCGGTTGGAGAACTATCGGATCGGTGATCTTTCTTATATAGTAAGGCTAATGGCGGGAATCAACTCTTTTAATGTGGAAAACGTCGGTTTCGGCGACGGTGCGCTGAGCTTTATTCTTGGCCCGTGCGTCGTCGAGTCTGAAAAGCACGCGCTCTTTATGGCGCGCTCGATCAAAGAGATCTGCGGCGAGGTCGGCGTTGAGTTCGTTTACAAATCCTCCTTCGACAAGGCGAATCGAAGCTCGATCGAGAGTTTTCGAGGCGGCGGTATGGAATTCGGGCTCTCGGTGCTTCAAACCGTGAGGTCCGAGCTTGGACTGGCGGTGATCACCGATGTCCACGAACCGTGGCAGGTCGAACCGACGGCGGCCGTCGCCGATATTCTTCAGATTCCCGCTTTCTTGTGCCGCCAAACAGATCTGCTGATCGAAGCGGCCCGCTCGGGTCGTGCAGTGAACGTCAAGAAAGGACAGTTCCTCGCGCCCTGGGACGCGAGAAACATCGTCGACAAGCTTCGGGGCGCCGGGTGTGAGCGGATATTGCTGACCGAGCGCGGCGCGAGTTTCGGCTACAACAACCTGGTGGTCGACCTTCGGAGTTTTCCGATCATGCGTTCGTTCGGTGTTCCGGTCGTGTTCGACGTCACCCATTCGCTTCAATTGCCGGGCGGACTCGGAAAGGCAACGGGCGGTCAGTCTGAATACATCGAAGATTTCGCGCGCGCCGGTGTCGCTTGCGGAATTGACGCTGTTTTTATGGAGGTTCACGATAATCCCTCGGCCGCGCCGTCGGACGGTCCGAACCAGTTGCCGTTAAACCGCCTGAAGCCTTTGCTCGTGAAGCTCAAGGCGATTCACGAACTTGTGAGCGGCGCCTGAAACGGCTCGGCTTACTTATATATATGAGAAATCTACTATCGTTGGTTCTTTTTGTTCTGGCCGTCTCTTTTTTCGGGGCGATCGGTTTTGCACAGACCGATACGCGCGCTTCCAAAACCTGGGAAGTTGCGAAGTACGACCTCAGCGTTTCGCTTCCTTCGGCCGAGACGGACCGATTTGTTTCCGCGCGTGCGAAGCTGACCTTGAGAAACGTGTCGACGGCGGTCGCTTCGAGCCTTTCGCTCCGGATCAGCCCCGCCGCCGAGATCTCCGCGGTGAAGATCGGTGCAGGCGCCGTCGATTTCGCGAAGAACGAAGAGAAGGTCGGTTCGGGGACGTTGCAGCGAATCGTGATCCGCTCGCTGTCGGTCCCGGTCGGCGCAACGATCGATACCGAAGTAACTTATCGCCTCCGAATCGACGAGAATTCCGGACTGGCCGCAACCACACCGCTCCGTACGCAACTGCTGCCGATGTCGTTCTGGTATCCGACGCCCAACAGTTGGTTCTTTCCGCGGGGCGCGGATTTCGCGCCGTATCGAATTCAAGTGACATCGCCCGGCGGGCTCGGTGTTCTGTCGGCAGGGAACGGGGTCTCGGGCGCGTTCGAGCAAGCGCTTTTGGGCCAACCGTTTTTCGTTGCCGGATCGTACGAAGTGGTCACGGTGCGGAACGTAAGCGTCCACCTCTCTAAAGGCGCCGGTGCGGATGAAAAGAAGCGAGCCGAAGACGTTGCCAATTTGGCGGCTGATGCGAAGGCGTATTTCGAAACGCTTTTCGGATCATCGCCGAACGCTCCGCTGCGCATCATTTCGGTCCGGCGCGGTGCCGGTTATTCCGATGCCGGAACGCTGCTCGTCGACGAGAACGTCTTTCGCCGGCAGAAGTTGGATTCGTTGACGGCGATGTCGGTCGCCGAATCGGTGGCGCATGTTTGGCTCGGCGCTTCGACATCGATCGCCGGCGACGGCGGCGGAGTCGTTCGCGAAGGGCTTGTACGGTTCGTTGCGACGGAGTTTCTCGAATCGAAGTACGGGAAGGAGATCGCTGATCTCGAGCGGTTGCGACAGCGAACCGCGTACGCCTCGGTTTCGAAGCGCGATGCTCCACTCAGTCAGATCACGCCGCTCGATGATTATTATTTCGTGACCAACGCCAACAAGGGATCTATGATCTGGCGGCTGCTCTCAAAGAAAATCGGCGCGGACGCGTTTTTCGGTGTTTTGAAGGCGAATATGAAGACCGGCAGTCTCGATCTTTCCGGCTTGCGAGCTGCGTTCGGGCAGCAAAAGGAACTGCTCGACTACGGATTCGATCAGCTCACGGATCTCGATCTGCTCATAGGCCTTCCGCAAGCCGGTACCGCTGAGACGAAGATGGCGCTCCGGAACACGGGATCGGTTGATGCGGAGGTTGACGTGATTGCCCTGACCGAGAAAGGCGAACGGCTTCGGAATATTGTCAAGATTCCGGCCAAAGGCTTTTCGGAAACGGCATTCAAGACGTTGTCGAAGATTGTACGGGTCGAGATCGATTCCGACAAGATCTTTCCACAGCTTGATTATTCAAACGATGTTAAGCCCGTCGAGGTAGATGAGAGCGACGCGCTCTTGTTTACGAAGCGTCCGTTCGACCGCCAGGATTTCCCGGCCGCGGAACGGAATGCGCGAATCGTTCTTCGGGACGTCCCTCGTTTTGACGATGTCCGGGTGATTTTGGCGCGGTCCCTGTTGGCGGAGGGCAAACTGTCCGATGCGGAACGGGAGTTTCGGGCAATTGTCGACGAAAAGCTGCCGACGGCGCGAAGTCTCGCGTGGGCGAACGTCGGCTTGGGCGAGATCGCCTTGAAGACCGGACAGCAAGCCCAGGCGATCGCTTTTTTTGATATTGCGATCAGGGCGTCAGCCGAGATCGGCGCCTCGCTCGCTGCGCGGCAGGGCAGACTCAAAGCAAACGCTCCGGCCGTTAACGACGAATCGGTCAAGGCGTTCTTCGCTTCATTCGACAAGGCTGCGATCTCGGCCAGCAAGGCGAATCTGGAAACCCTCATAATGGGCGGGGAGACTCCGAAGGCGTTCGTTGGGGGAATCGCCGGGCAGGCGCAGGAATGGACTTCGCGCGTGACCCAGATCGATGTCGTTGATCCGCTGAATGTTTTGGTCGAAGTCGATCTGAACATTCGAATCATCAACAAGAACCCCGAG